>JBNJDC010000048.1:0-8194 GCA_051744565.1 bacterium | reverse complement strand
AAATTTTTCTTGAAAAATTATAATTAATTGCCATACTTAACGCTGCAGAAGATGAAATTACAAACAGTAGTGTTGTTTCTATTTAATTTTAGAGTTAAAATTATCTTGTTCGATTTAATAACTTTAAGTTTTTAAGGAGGTTGTCCTGTCTCATGGAAGCGCTTGGAATGATTGAGACGAGAGGTCTGGTTGCTTTGATTGAAGCGTCCGACGCTATGGTCAAGGCGGCTAAAGTTAAACTTGTTGGACATGAAAAAATTGGTGCCGGTTATGTTACGGCCCTTGTACGTGGTGATGTTGCTGCATGTAAAGCGGCTACTGACGCCGGAGCGGCTTCGGCTGAAAAAGTAGGCGAGCTTGTTGCTGTGCACGTTATCCCGCGTCCTCACGCTAACCTTGAAGAGATTTTCCCGATTGCCCTGGAAGGTGAGATTGAGTAAGCCACGAGTTTCAATGCGGGTGGCATCACTTTTCAGAAGTCAGGAGGCTCTTCATAAATGAATGATGATTCAGAAGTTCGTTCTATAGTGCAGGAAGTGGTTAACCGGGTTACAAGTGGTGAACAATCGCGCACTTCAATGGGATCGGCCGGTCGTCCCGCTTCAACAACTTCCGCTTCAAGTGCTGGTAGTTCCTCACCGAACAATTCAGCTGGCGGAACGGGTGGTAATCTTGGAGCATTTACTTCGGCCTCGAAAGCGATTGAAGCCGCCGGTCTTGCTTTTAAAGAATTTCGCGGTCAGAATAATCTTTCCCTGCGTAAAAAAATTATTGCAGGGATCCGTGAACTGGCCCGGGATAAGGCCCGAGAATGGGCGGAAAAGGCAGTTAAGGAGACCGGTTTTGGTCGAATCGAAGATAAGGTGGCCAAGATCACACTCTGTGCGGAAAAGACACCCGGCGTGGATGATATCCAGCCGGAAGTTACCACCGGTGATCACGGCCTAACCCTGGAGGAATTTGCTCCCTGGGGAGTAATTGGGTCGATCACTCCTTCCACCAATCCTGCGGCAACTATGGTTAATAACAGCATCAGTATGATTGCTGCCGGCAATGCGGTGGTTTTTAACCCTCATCCGGCCGCCAAAAATGTCTGCGTGGATGCAATTCAGGAAATTAACCGGGTTATTCAAAACGTTGGAGCCCCCCAGGATTTACTGGCTATAATATCTGAGCCAACCCTGGAAACTGCCCAGGAAATTTTTCACCACGATGATATACCGCTGCTGTCAGTAACTGGCGGAGAAGCTGTTGTTGAAGAGGCCATGAAAGCCTCTAAACGGGTAATTGGAGCCGGACCGGGAAATCCTCCCGTTGTAGTTGATGAAACAGCGGATATCTGTCGAGCCGGTCAGAAAATTGTCGAGGGTGCCAGTTTTGATAACAACATTATGTGCACCTGCGAAAAGGAAATTCTGGCCGTAGAAGAGATTGCCGACGATCTGATGTATCATCTCTGCCAGAACGGCGGCTATCAGATAGACGAGCAGCAAACCGAGCAGGTAGCCAACCTGGTTCTTGAGGATTATCCGGGGGATAATCCTTCGATTAACAATGATTGGGTGGGTAAAAATGCTGCTGTTATTGCTGAAAATGCCGGGTTTAATGTTCCCGATGAAACCAGGCTTTTAATTCCTGAAACCGGCCCGGATCATCCTTTGGCCCGGCTTGAGCAGTTGATGCCGGTTGTGCCGCTTATTCGGGTTCCAAACGTAGATCAGGCTATTGACCTGGCTGTAAAACTGGAGGACGGATGTAAACATTCGGCGGCCATGCATTCGCAAAATATTGAGAATATGCACCGGATGGCTGTTGAGATGAATACCAGTATTTTTGTTAAAAATGGCAGTAATCTCAACGCTATGGGCCATAACGGTGAAGGTTGGACTTCGATGACTATCAGCACGCCCACCGGTGAAGGAATAACTTCTGCCCGAACTTTTGTTCGCCGCCGGCGCTGCGCGCTTGTAGATTATTTTCGTATAGTTTGAATCGGAGATAATTGTGGCTGATTATGACAAAGAACGTCTTAAAAGTGATCCCGATTACCGGCAGCAGGTTCTTGATAATATAGCTGGCAAGACCCGTCAACGGTGGTTCTATGCGCGCTTAAAGACCATGGCGATGGTTCTTGTTGGACTCAGCTTATTTACGGCCGGTTTTTTTGTCGGCGGGTTGCTGGAATATTCCAAGGTCTGGATGGGGACTTTAATTATTGTTTGTTTATTTATTGTTCCCATGATGGCCTGGATTCTTGTTGATGTTCACCGTTATCGCCGCCAGCAGAGTGATTCCGTAAATTCAGGCGATTTACCCGGCAATATTACCGGAGATGAAGTTAATGGCTAACGAGGAAATTCAAAAAGTAGCCCGGCTTGTTGTTCAATCGCTTCTGGATAAAAATTATCTGGTTGAAACTGATTCGCCGGCTGCTGAAAAAGCCGCTAAAAAAGCCGGAGGAGAAGAGGATTCCCCGGCTGCTAGTTCCGGTGGAGACGATAGCGATAATCTTGTCAAACCAGAGCCCGGCCAGGTATTGACGGCTGATAAAGTGCGAAATTTAAGCGGGGGCAATTGTGCGAAAATTGTAATTCCGATGACAACTATTGTTACGGATCTTGCACGGGAAGAAGCAGATAAACAGAAACTGGAGATTGTCAGGGAATGAAGATAGCAATTGGCGCTGATCACGGCGGATATCAACTTAAAGAAGCAATAAAAACTCACCTTGACCGCGAAACTCCCCACCAGGTTGTTGATTTTGGCACCTACGACGAAGAATCCTGCGATTATCCCGATTATGCGCGAATGGTAGCCGAAGGAGTGGCCGCTGATAATTTTGAGCGCGGAATAATGGTTGATACCACCGGTATTGCTTCCACGATCGTGGGTAATAAAGTAAAAGGTGTTCGGGCCACCTGCCCGACAAATGAATTTACGGCGAACAGCAGCCGAGTGCATAACAACAGTAATATGCTTGTCCTGGGGGCGGAGCAGATGGGAGCTGGCCGAGCGCAAAAAATTGTTGATCTCTGGCTGGAAACTGAATTTGGCGGAGGACGACACCAGCGCCGCGTGGATAAAATAAATCAACTGGACAGGGAGCGTTAACCTATGGGGCCTGAATTTTACTGTGGATTGTTTGGTTTGCTGGCACTGCCTTTTATTGCCTGGCTGATTTCTGCGGACCGCTCGTTTGTAATGTGGAAAACGGTGGTTGGTGGATTGCTTATTCAGCTTGTTCTTGGTGTTCTTGTTCTGCTGACTAAACCGGGCCAGTTGTTTTTTCAATACATGAATGATGTTGTTCTTGGCCTGCTTAAATTTTCGGATCGGGGGGCGGAGTTTCTTTTTGGCGACCTGGTCAATGCAGAATTTGCCGGCGCCCAGTTTGCTTTTTCTGTCCTGCCCACGATAATATTCTTTTCTTCCCTGATGGCAATACTTTATTATTCCGGGATTATGCAGAAAGTTGTGGAGTTTGTGGCCTGGATTATAATGAAGATCCTGGGGACCAGCGGGGCAGAAACCCTTTCCATCAGCGCCAATATTTTTGTCGGCCAGACCGAGGCCCCGCTTGTTATCCGGCCTTTTGTTAAAAATATGACGATGTCCGAACTTAATACCGTAATGACCGGTGGATTTGCTACCGTTGCCGGGGGCGTGATGGCCGCTTACGTGGGAATGCTTCACCAGTATTTTCCTGAAATCGCCGGCCATTTAATTACTGCCAGTATAATGTCGGCGCCGGCGGCTATTGTAATGTCCAAGCTGGCGTTTCCGGAACAGGATACTCCCGAGACCCGGGGGGAAGTTCAAATCGATGTCCAGGAGAAACATCAGAATGTAATTGATGCTGCCGCTTCCGGAGCTCGGTCCGGTTTAAAACTGGCGCTCAACGTTGGTTCGATGTTGCTTGCTTTTATTGCTCTTGTTTATATGGGTAATTTTGTCATGGAATGGTCCGGACGCCAGGTTTACTGGCTGGTCACCGGCCTTACCGGTTTATCTGCTTTTGGTTGGGGAGCTGTCCTGGGGGGGATAATCAGTGCCCTGTTTATTGCCCGGACAGCCTGGACACTGGGAGAAACCAAGTACTGGTTTGGCGGGCTGGCCCTGGTATTTCTTCTGCCCGTGGCTGGATATTTCCTTCTTCCCGAGCTTGTAGTTACGCATTTTGATTTTCCAGGGGGGGGTAATTTATGGGCTCAGATAGGGGGTTGGAGTGGCCTGGCTTTCGGGGTTATTTTTTCCTTTTATAGTTTACGCTCCCGACTGGCCAGCTGGTGGGGTTCGCTGGGAGCTTTAATTATTGGATCAGTTATCTTTGGTTTAATAACATATATACTGGGCGGCAGTGGCAGTGCCGTGGGAGCTGCGGCTTTCAGTGCCGGTTTTATTCTTCTGGTGATTTCTTCTTTTGCTTACTGGTATGAGCCTTCCGTAAAATCGGCCCTGGTGGTCCTGTTTTCAGTTCTTATTGCTGCGGGTCTTGCGGCATTAGTAACTCACCTGGTGGATCTGGAAGTGCTGGTTATTCTCCAGGAGTTAACTCTTCAAAAAACACTGGGTTATTTATTTTCCGGCCTCGCATTCTTGATTGGTATTCCCTGGCCGGACCTGGTGACGGTGGGGCAGTTAATTGGTGAAAAAATTGCTGTTAACGAATTTGTTGCATTTCTTTCCTTTCAAAAAATGGCGGAAAGTGGAGTTTTGATGCCCCGGAGCATGGTTATAGTAACTTATGCCCTGACGGGATTTGCCAACTTCAGTTCGATTGCCATTCAGATCGGAGGAATAGGGGGAATAGCTCCCTCCCGCTCGGAAGATTTGGCCAAACTTGGCCTGCGGGCGATGACAGCCGGAGTGCTTGCTTCTTCGCAGACGGCAGCTGTGGCGGGAGTTATGTTCGGAATAGCCGAACTTGTTGGAATTCAGCTGGCAACTATTGGATAGTTAAAGATTAAATATATTTTGAAGGACCTCTAAAGAGGAGGAAATACCGTGGCAAACGATCAACTTGTTGAGCAGATAACCGAAGAAGTATTAAATATTATTGAGGATAATGATAATCTGCAGGTGAATGAAACCCAGCAATCAACCGCCGGTAATGGAACCGGGGTTTCGGTTGACCGAATCCTGGTCATTTTAACGGCCGGGCCGGGGGACATGGGGGAAATTAACAATCAACTGCGTAACCTGGGCGAGCAGGGGGTTAGTATTGAGCTCTTCCTGGACAGTTCATTGTCCACCGACCAGCGGGAAGCTTTCAAAAGTTTGCCGGGAGTGGACCAGGTTTTTGAATCCGAACTTCCCTCCGAGGGAAGTTTTTCCCTGATAACTCGCTGTGATGCAGTTGTTTTCCCGACGCTTTCTCTTTCCACATTAAACCAGATAATGGAACTCGAGGGGACAGGAGCTGCCGGTCAACTGGCCGTGGAAGCTCTTGGCCAGGATAAGAATGTGTTAGTCCCCAGTGACACTGAACTTTCCACTACAAATGATGCTCTCCAGGAAAAATTCGACCGTAAACTGCAGGAAGCTGTAAATTTAGGCGTATTGAGTGCTCCCCTGCACGAGTTATCCTATGAATTGTTGCAATCGTCCGTTCAGAGCGGTGAGTTGACGGAAGTTACCGTCAACCGGGAAGAAACCGGCGGCGATGCTCAGCCGGGAATGGCGGTTGCCAGGGACGATGATAAATTCACAGCCATGATGCAGGATGAACAGATGCGCATCGGAACAACTATCGGTGTTCGTGATGTTCAGCAGGAAGTTGGCGGTTACATCGATCATACCCTTTTAAATCCCGACGCCACCCGGGAGGACATAGTTCAGCTCTGCGAGGAGGCGGCCGAGTATGGGTTTGCTTCTGTTTGTGTTAATCCTTCCTGGGTTAGCCTGTGCAACCAGTTGCTTCAAGGGACAGAGGTTAAAGTTTGCACCGTAATTGGATTTCCCCTGGGGGCAACAACCACGGCAACCAAGGTTCAGGAAGCCCGGGAAGCTATTGCCAACGGCGCCGACGAAGTAGACATGGTTATGAATGTCGGGGCTCTGAAAGAAGGCGATACGGATTATGTTCGCCGCGATGTGGCGGCAGTGAAAGAAGCGGCCGGAAATAGAACTCTTAAGGTCATCCTGGAAACCGGACTGCTTTCCGAAAGTCAGATAGCTGAAGCCTGCAAATTGTGCAAACAGGCGGAAGCCGATTTTGTCAAAACTTCAACAGGTTTTGGCCCCGGTGGCGCCAAAATGAATGATGTCGCGCTCATGCGGCGCGTGGTTGGCGGAGATATGGGGGTTAAAGCAAGTGGCGGTGTCCACAATTTCCAGGAAGCAGTGGATATGATTTCCGCCGGGGCCTCCCGCATTGGGGCTTCGGCCGGTGTCTCTATTGTTTCCGGCGGTGAAAGCGGCGAAGGTTATTAATAGTAGGTTTTAATTAAGTCTCCTGGTCCTATCTTTCCCTGGATGTAAATTTTGTCTCCTGCTTCGTCCGGCTTGTCCGAACTGTATTTATTTGTCTTCTCCCAAGGTTCCCGTTGCAAATCAGAAGGACTTTCTGGTAACCGGTTTTTTTGAGTCGTCATGAGCCTGGATGGCTCTTAAACGACTCAAAACCTCGGAGAACGCCACGGACGGCGTTCGAGAATGAGGGCGCCAGAGAGTGCTTCTGATAAGGAATAATCTGTAACCAGAACCCTGAGAGAGCACAATTTATTCAAAAGAGGATGCATGTTTATTCTTCCGGAAGCAAAAAAGTTGTTCCTTTTTATGGTTCTCTCTGTTATAATAGTTCCCTGCCGGAAAAGATGACAGGTTACTCGGATGTATAAACTTCCCGAGCTTAAACCCCTTTTCTTAAATTTTTTATAATTTATTTTTTCCGGTATTGCCACGTACGTTCATTTGTAAAAACTATAAATTAAGAGGTTGGTGGATTAAGCTGACGTCCGGTTCATTCACTTAATCTCTTAATCACTTAATTTCTTAATCTCTATAAAAAAGGATGATTGTTGATGTCTGAAGAAAAAATAAAAGAGAGGGCAGCCAAATATCGTGACGATATGGTTGAATTTCTCCAGGACCTGGTAGCAATACCTTCCGAAAGCTGTGACGAAGGGGGAGTTGTTCGGCGCTGTAAACAGGAGCTTAATGACCTTGGGTTTGATGAAATCCAGGTTGATGAAATGGGGAATATAATCGGGAGAATCGGCGATGGGGAACGCAAACTGGCAATTGATGGCCATATTGATACCGTGGGCGTCAGTGACCTGGAAGACTGGGAATTTGATCCTTACGGCGGTCAGATCGAGGACGGTTATATTTTTGGCCGGGGGACCAGCGACCAGACCGGGGGCTATGTTTCGGCTGTCTACGGAGCTAAGATAATTTCTGATCTTGGTATTTTACCTGATGATTTTAGCCTTTATGTTGTCGGCTCGGTCCAGGAAGAAGATTGCGATGGGATGTGCTGGGATTACATGATTGAGGAGGACGTTCTGGTTCCGGAGGCGGTTATAATTACTGAACCGACGGAACTGGATGTTAAAAGAGGGCACCGTGGGCGAATGGAAATGCAGATTGACACCGATGGTGTCTCCTGTCACGGTAGCGCGCCCCATCGCGGTGAAAATGCAATATATAAGATGGGGCCGCTTGTTAATCAAATAGAAGCACTTAACGATGATCTGCGCGATCACGAATTCCTGGGAAAAGGGACAATAGTTCTCTCCCAGGTAAGTTCGGAAGCTCCGTCGCTCTGCGCTGTTCCCAACGCCTGCAGCGCTTATCTTGACCGGCGGCTGACGGTGGGAGAAACAATGGAAAGTTCCCTCGAGGAAATTAGAGAGCTGCCCGGATTTGCCGAAGCGGAAGCTGAAGTTTTTGTTCCCACCTATACCCGGCCCAGCTGGACAGGATTTGAATACGAATTTTTGAAATATTATCCGACCTGGTGTCTTGAGGAAGATCATCCGGTAATCCAGAGTGGAGTTAAAGCTTTTGAGAATCAATTTGGTGAATCCCCCACCGTGACCAAGTGGACTTTCTCCACCAACGGCGTCACAATTGCCGGTCGCCACGGTATTCCTTGCCTGGGCTTTGGTCCGGGGGAGGAACAGTATGCCCATGCTGCCGACGAACGAATTGCTATATCTGACCTTGTCGAGGCCGCCCGTTTTTATGCCGG
>JBNJDC010000047.1:0-8320 GCA_051744565.1 bacterium | reverse complement strand
GGTCGCATCAGTCTATACACCAGCCTCTCTATCCGAAAATAAGACATTCAACATCCTCACCCAGCGGGTGAGAAGGTGACAACATAGTTCTCTGGCGGTATTATGAATATCTCAGAGCCCAGGAGGGGCTCGAATTGGGATATACATTCCTCACAGCAGCCTGGAGGGCTGCGAGAATGAGCCAGAGAATTATGTTATCTCCTGATAAAACGTAAGAATCGTTCGATTTAGGTAACAGTAGGATTTAGAACGAGCCCTGGCAGGTCTTGGGATTTTATGAGTTGAAGTTGCAATTTGTCGGATTGATGTTATTATATTTGCACAATTAAATTAAGCCCGGGTGGCGGAATTGGCAGACGCGTATGGTTGAGGGCCATATGGGGATTTTACCCCGTGGGAGTTCGAGTCTCCCCCCGGGCATTTTTCCTTCCGCGGATTTGATTTTTTGTTCCTTCCTGTTTCTTTTCCATATTATTTCTGGACATTCGATTAAAATAGTGGTTATTTGTGCAGTATGTGTTAATTTATTAGTAATAAAGTAATATATATTCATTAACAGGGAGGAAAATATAAAATGACTTATAAAAAACTTTCCAATCGAATTTTAAAAGAATTGCGCGAGGACGGCCGACAGTCGCTACGGGAGCTGGCGGAAAAATTTGAGGTTTCAGCTACTACAATCGGCAAGCGGTTGGATAAATTGAAAGAGGAAGGAAAACTAAAAGGAATTACGGCTGATATTGATTACGAAAAACTGGGCTATAATTACGTTGCCGTGACCCGTTTTAAGGTCCAGGGCGATCAGATCCCCCGGGCTCTTGAGCTGCTGGAAGAACATTCCTGCCTGACCAATATATATGAGATAACAGGTGATTACGATATTCTGGCCATCGGTCATTACTACGGTCGGGAGGAGATGAATGAAATAATTAAAAAACTCCAGGGTTACTCCGCAATCAAAGCGACAAACACCTCGGTGGTTCTGAATATTTTTCGTGAAAATTATCCCCTTCCGCTTGAAAAAAATATGGAATAAAACCGGGGTGATTTTTCCCTGTTTTTTAACTCTTCCTCGTTTTCGCCAGTCTTTTACCCTAAAAGTTTGTTTATATTTAAGTCCTTTTTCAGAAGATTAGCAGTCCAACGTTCTTGCTGTTCTCGTCCCGGGGATCCGTAATTTTACGGGTTCTCCGGGACTTTGTTTGTAGGGGAATTAATTTTCGAATAGAGACCATTTATTGTTTGTTCAAAAAAATACTTTACAAAATAAAATGAATGTTCGATAATATTAAAGCTTGAAAAATGAACAAACGTTTTATAAAATCTTATTAAATTGAACATAAAGCAATTAATTACTTAATTTATTGGAGGTTTTTAAAATGGATGAATCAGAAGTATTGGCTAAAGTTTCGGAAGAAAACGTGGAGTTTATTCGTCTGTGGTTCACGGATCTGGCCGGAAGTCTGAAGGGGTTTATGGTGCCGCGCGATGAATTGGAGAAAGGTTTTGAAGAGGGTTTTGGTTTTGACGGTTCTTCGATTGAAGGTTTTTCCCGGATCCAGGAGAGCGATATGCTTGCTCAACCGGACCCGGAAACTTTTGCTCTGCTGCCGTGGACGGCGGAGGATTCCGATGAACCGCCGGTGGGGATGATGTTCTGCGATATTTTAAGCCACGACGGTACTCCTTACGGAGTTGATCCCCGGTATATATTGAAACAATCGCTGGAAGATGCCCGGGAGATGGGGTTTGACCAGTATTTCACCGGCCCGGAAATGGAGTATTTTTATTTTGAATCTCCCGACAGCACTAAGTTGATTGATCACGGGGGTTATTTTGATCTGACCGCCATGGATCTGCCCAATGATCTGCGCAAAGAGACAATTATGGCCCTGGGCGACATGGGGATCGATGTTCCTTATTCTCACCACGAGGTTGCTCCCAGCCAGCACGAGATTAACCTTCACCACAGTGAAGCGCTGCGGATGGCGGATATTACCATTATTTACCGTTATGTGGTTAAAGAGGTGGCCAACAGGAACGGTGTCCACGCCACGTTTATGCCCAAACCGCTTGAGGAGGAGAACGGGTCGGGAATGCACGTGCACCTGTCGCTGTATAAAGACGGAGAGAACGCTTTCTTTGATCCTTCCGCCCGCTTTAACCTTTCGGAAACAGCCCGCCAGTTCATTGCGGGAATACTCGAACATATAAAGGAAATAACTGCTGTCACCAACCAGTGGCCAAATTCCTACAAGCGGTTGATACCCGGTTATGAAGCGCCCGTTTACCTTTCCTGGGGCCAGAGCAACCGTTCGGCTCTGCTCCGGGTGCCGGCAAATCGAAAGGGAGAAGAAGGGGCCACCAGAGTGGAGCTGCGCAGTCCAGATCCGGCAGCCAATCCCTACCTGACGTTTGCGGTTATGCTGCAGGCGGGACTGGAAGGGATAAGAGAGGGCTATGAACTGGAACCCCCGACTACGGACAATATCTATGAAATGGCTCCCCAGGAGCGCCATAAAGCGGGGATTGAATCTTTGCCGGGCAGTCTTGGCGAGGCAATTTATCATTTTGAAAACAGTGATTTGATGAAGGAAGTTTTTGGCGAAGAAGCTTTTGATAATTACGTTCGTGAGAAACGTTACGTCTGGGATCAATATCGCCAGCATGTCTCCCAGTATGAACTGGACGAGTATTTACCGGTCCTGTAAATACCGTCAGTTGTATGTTAAATTTTAAACCACATTTCAGGCCCTCTCCGGAGTTCTCGGTGAGGGCCTGAATATTTTTTTGAGCTGTACAAATTTTTATAGGGCGGTGGTTCAGGTGGCAACAGCTGTTTTTTGCGAAGTGGATGAAGACTGGCAGCAGGAATACCTGGAAGAGAAAATTTCACTGGAAGACTGGAAGCTGGAATTTTTTTCGGAGGGGATAGACACTGTTCCTGAAGATATTCGTTCGGAAGCCGAAGTGCTCTCGGTTTTTATTCGATCTGACTGTTCACGCGAGGAGTTGGAGGGGTGGTCGGATTTAAGTTTGATTGCCACTCGTTCAACCGGTTATGATCACATTGATATTGATTTTTGTGACGAACGGGGCATTTCTGTCTGTAATGTTCCCACTTATGGTGACAACACTGTCGCCGAACATACTTTTGCTCTGATCCTCGGCCTGTCCCGGCGAATCCAGCAGGCTGTTCTGCGGACACAGCGCGGAGAATTTTCCTGCGATGAACTGCGGGGGTTTGACCTCCGCAACCGGACAATTGGAGTTATCGGGACCGGGCATATCGGTAAACACGTAATCAAGATGGCCCGGGGGTTCGGGATGGATGTGGTTGCTTACGACCTCAAAGAAGATTCTTTTGTTGCCGAACTGCTTGGTTTTGAATACGTGGATATGCCCGAGTTGCTGGAAAGATCTCATATTATCTCCCTGCACTGTCCGTTGACCGAGCAGACAAAACATATGCTGGGCCAAAAAGAGTTTGAACGCTGCCGTGATGGCGTGCTTGTGATTAATACTGCCCGGGGAGGCCTGATTGATTCCGAAGCTCTGCTGGATGCCCTGGACGAAGGGAAAGTTGGCGGCGCCGGGCTGGATGTTATTGAAGGGGAGGATTTAATTCTGGAAGAACCAAAAATTATTGATAAGGATTTTGATCGCCAGCAGCTTCGCCAGCTGGTCCAGGGGAATCAGATTTTAAAACGAGATGATGTTATATTTACTCCCCATATGGCCTACAACAGCCAGGAGGCCGTCGAACGGATCCTGGACACCACCGCCGGTAATATCAACGCTTTTGCCAGGGGAGAAAGCTGTTCGGAAATTATTTCCGGAGATTAAACCTGCAATCCAGCCAGCCCATCCACCAGCCGAGGTGCAGCAAGGGGAGCAAATAAATTATTCTCCATCCTGGTTTGCACCTTAATCCCCGGCAAATGGCGGTTGAAGTTGTAAAAAACGTGTATAATAAGATCAGGCCCCAGCCAAAGGGATTCCAGGCCAGGGTAAAACTCCACAGGGTAAGAAGACGATCAACTCGCCAGAAGGGGAGGGAAGGGAGTAAATCATAACGAGCCAGTTCTCCAATAACTTGTCCTTTTTTACGCTGCATGGCAAAAAATCGGCGCCAGTTAGCCGGCGGCAAAACCGTAAATGAAGTTTTGTCGGTGAAGAGTATCCTTTTTCCTTCATTTTTTAGCCTGGTCATAAGTTCTATTTGAGCCGAATAATTAAGTTTTTTATTCCAGCATTTGTTGGCTGTCAGCAAATTCTTTCGATAAATTAATCCCTGGGCCTGGTTAATCAAACCGGCAGTTTTTTTCGGAGCCAGTGGATGGGAACATATTTCTTCTGCCGCTCTCTGGAAACCGGAACGATTACCTCCAAACTGATGTTTGCCACCGGCAGCGAAAACATCTGATTTTGTGTTTAGCAACTTGCCTGTGGATTCGAGATAATTTTTCCGGAGACGAATATTTAGTTCCAGGGGGAAAACATACTTTGAATTAACCAGCTCCAGCAGAAAATTAAGAGCTTCTCCCCCCGGTTCTATACTTGCTTGTTCAAAGCGCAGATTCAGACTATTTTGCCACTGGGTTAAAATTATTGGACTGCGATCGGTGGAGTTGCGGTCCAGTCCGATTATTTCATCTGGAGGGTGCGTTTGCCGGGCGAGGTTGGATAAAAAAGACGGCAAAAGTTTTTCCTTATTATAGCAGGAAAATATAACAGTAATCTCTTGTCCGGCGGATTTTGTCTTGTTAATCACGACTGCTCCTTTAAAATATAGGTTAACGTATTTTATTATTTTAACTTAAGACTGTATTGAAAATTAGGTTTGCCAAATCCCAGGGAGGTTAAGCCCATGAGTGATTGTTTGTTCTGTTCAATTGCAGAGGGGGAGATGGAAGCAGGAATTATTTACGAGGACGAGCGGGTTGTGGCGTTTGCTGACGTGAATCCACAAGCCCCCGTGCACTATTTGATAATACCCCGCCGGCACATAGCCAGCGTTAATGAAATAGAAGAAAATGATGAGGGTTTAATCGGTCACCTTTATACCGTGGCCCGGAGGGTCGCTGAAGAGGAAGGAGTTGCCGACTCGGGCTACCGGCTGGTGGTAAACTGTGGTGATGATGCGGGCCAGGAAGTGATGCATCTTCACCTGCACCTGTTGGGCGGGAGAAAATTACAGTGGCCACCGGGATGATGGATACTGGTTGTTCCGATTTTACCCGGCGCGAAGTTGTAGATAAATTATCGCTTGAAGAAACTTCTCCGCTGGCGGCTCGCAGGTTGCTGGGGAGTTTTCTGGTTCGAAAAGTAGGTGATCAATTGCTGCGGGCAAAAATAGTGGAAGCTGAAGCTTACCGGGAGGATGATCCGGCTTCTCATTCCTGCCAGGGACCCACGCCCCGCAGCAGGATTATGTTTGGTCCGCCCGGTTACTGGTATATTTACAAATGTTATGGTCTTCACTGGATGATTAATGTAGTCTGTGGCCCGGAAGGTTCGGGAGAAGCAGTTCTGATAAGAGCCGCTGAACCCCGGACGGGCGAAAAAATTATGGAAAAAAATAGAGGAATGTCCGGGAAAGAGCTTACCAATGGCCCCGGGAAGCTGGCGGAAGCTCTTGCGGTGGATGAAAGTTTTAACAAAAAGCCTGCTGATGCGGAAACAAGATTTTATCTGGAGCCGTCAGAATCGACAAAAAATATTAAAATAAGTCGAAGGGTTGGCATCCAGGAAGGAACCGAACGAGAATGGAGATTTTATCTACAGAATGAATTCGTGACCGAAACAGAACACAATGTGGACGCCTGATTCAAAAATTGATCTGCACGGTTGCCGGCGCAGCGAAGTCCGCTGGCGACTGCTCCCTTTTTTAGATCGGGGATATGCTGAACAGTGGGAAGTTGTTCACGTTGTTCACGGCAAAGGGAAAGGTATATTGCGGGAATACGTCTGGGAAATACTGGATGATTTGGATTATATTGAAACATACCGCCCCGGTCATTTTAACGAAGGCGGGGCGGGAACGACTGTTGTAAAATACAGGAGGGAAGATTGATGAATGAATTGATGGCACTTGATATAGGCACGGGTACTGTAATTGGTTTCCTGGCTCGAAAAAAAGGAGAAAACCTTGAACTTCTGGCCCGCTGTGAAGTAAAACATGATCAGCGTGCTATTGAAGAAGGCCGGGTGGTTGATGTTAAGGCGGCCAGTGAAACGGTGAAAAAAGCGGTAGAGGAGCTTAGAAACGTAGCAAAAACAGAAATCAATGTTGCTCATTTTGCTGTGCCCGGCCGGGGGTTAAAAATAAAAGAAGTGGAAGCTGGCCTGGAATTTAAATCCCAGCGGGAAGTAACTGTTGATGATGTGAAAAAATTGTTTGCGAAAAAAAGTTCTATAGAAGACAATCATGCCGTGATTGATGAAGAAATAATCAGTAAAAAAGCGGATGATAAAGAGATAATAAATTTTGAAGGTCAGTATGCCGCTCGTATTGAAGCTCGGTGGTTGATTACCACCCTGGACCTTCAGGACGTGCAGAATAAGAAAAATGTGTTAAAAGAAGCGGGACTTGTTCCGGGGCAGCTTATCCTGGAACCACGGGCGGCTGTTCTGGCGGCTATGCCCGGGGAAGAATTTGAACCACGGGTGGGGCTGATTGATTTTGGGGCGGGAACTATTGATGCCGCCCTGATTGAAGAAGGGAAAATACGTGATTTTTGTACGTTGCAGGGAAGCGGGGATAAGCTAACCCGCAAACTGGAAGAAATCCTGTTAATTGATTTTAACCGGGCCGAACAGATTAAGAAAAAACTTCATGACAGGGAAGAAGTTGAGTTTGAAAAAATTTCGGGAGAAACGGAAAAAATTACCCGTGCGCAGATGTGCCGCTGGTTGAATCCGGTTGTTGCTGAGGAGTTGCGCCCTCTGCGCGACTGGTTTAAGGAGCGCCAGCCCGAACTTTTATTTCTGGCCGGCGGCGGTTCACAGTATCCGGGGATAAAACATATAGTGGCCAGGATATTAAAAATTGAAGACCAGGAGATTATATCCCGTCCTCCCTGGACTTTCCGGGGAGTTGAAGATCCCCAGCAGCTGCTTTCCAGCAGTGCAGATTTTACCGCTTTTGGCCTGCTGCTGGCAGCCTCTGCCGGCCGGGGCCGCTACTGTCTTGATTTAACTGTAAATGGTGAGCAGCAGTCAAGACTTGTCAGCGGTGAGGAATATTTGGTTTCTGATTTGATCAAGGATCTTGGCTATCAGACCTATCAGCCCCATCCGGAAGCGGCGAAGATGATTAAAATTGATGGAGAATGGGAAACCGTCAAAAAAGAACAGGAACTTAAACCCATTGTTGAAGTTAATAACCAGAAAGCGTCCGCTGAAACGCGCCTGCGCAGCGGAGATTCGGTTGATATTATGCCGGCCGAAAAACCCGAGCCCGTTGAGGTTATGGCCGGAGATTTTTTACCTTCCGAAAAATTACATCTTAAATGGCAGGGGAAAGATTTTGAACTTCCCCCTCGCTTGAAAAAAACGACAGGCGAAATAATTTATTCTTCCGAAGAGCTTGAAGACGGGGCTGAATACAGCCGGTTGCTTTCCTATAGTCGACAGGAAATTGTGGAGTATCTGCAGCGCCGGGGCGTTAAAGTTCCCGAAAGTTTACTGTGGTTGAAAAATGGTACATTTTCCACTGAAGAGAGATATGACATCGGCGAGCAGATCGAGGTAAAAGCGGCCGCTGATCCCGGCGAATTTGGACTGAACAGGTTGGATAATCTTCCGGCGAACCTCCAGAAGCCTCTTCCTTATTCTCTTAATTGAATTATTTTGAAGCGAACGGTTTTAACCAGGTTTTCAGGGACTTTTTGATTTATTTTGTTACTCTGCCGATTAAAATGACTCATACAGGGCATCGCGGTTGTCTATTTTACTTCTAATTGATACAGTTATAAACTTTCAAAAGAAAGGATGCTCACCCGGTGGCTGATATAACAAATAGAGAGCAGGAATTATTTGAAGCTCTGAAGCCAATTGTGGAACCGCTTGGCGTTAAATTGATAGATATTGAGTTTAAGACCCATGGCGAGGAGTCGCGAATCCGGGTGGTTGTGGATGACGATGAGGGGGTAGGACTTTCACTGTGCGAAAAAATAAGCAAGCAGGTTGACCCGGTAATTGAACTGGAAGAGCCGGAACTTCGCCGGGATTTTGAACTTGAAGTCTCATCACCGGGTTTGCGCCGGCGATTGCGCCGGAAATTTGAATACGATTATTTTTCCGGTCGGCAGGCCGA
>JBNJDC010000046.1:0-8427 GCA_051744565.1 bacterium | reverse complement strand
GCTTTCAGCTTTAAGCTTGTAGCTTTCAGCTGCAGTTACGTAAGACTTATAAGCAGTTAGCTTTCAGCTTTAAGCTTGTAGCTTTCAGCTGCAGTTACGCGGGGGTAGTTCAATGGTAGAACACCACCCTTCCAAGGTGGATATGCGGGTTCAATTCCCGTCCCCCGCTTTTTAGTGTGAAAGTGTGAACGTTGAAAGTGTAAAAGTTAAAAATTATAGCTGCGGGGTATGGAGTTGTATTTACAGCCCTGGAGTTATTACCGGTAGATTTTCTTACCATTGACTATTTTCTTTCCTCTACGTACAATTTTAACAATAAAAGGAGGAAAATTATGAGCCAAAATGCAGATTCTAAAAGTCCCGAACAACAGCAAAAGCGCAATGAACAACGGGATATCATGGACAAAAATATGAAAATTTTGGAGGAACTGGAGCACCGGACGGTAACTATCAGTTCCAACCGCTATGAGGATGAAGATCGGGAATATTATGTTGAAGAGGTCGAACGTGCTTTCCTGGACGGCTCCACCGGTTATATTCCTTCCGTGCGCCTGATTAACGACAGTGTGCGTCCGTCGCTACAGCCAGTTCTTAAAATGCCCCGGGGACTTATTCCGGTGGATGAAGAAGGAAACAAGCGGACCCTGAATCTTATCTATACCAGTGAGCCTTCCGTGGAGCATTCTTTTCATTTTATGAATCGTTACGAGCGACCTGATCTGGAGATATATATTTCTTACGAGGTTTAAAATTATTTTTTTCGCAGGATGCCTTTAAGTGGAAAATTCACCCTCCTGCGAGAACCATCCCCAAAGACCTGCCCGCTGGTTCTGCTGGGATTGTGGTAAATCCCTGTGCGAAGAGTGTGCTGAGCTGCGGTCCGGCCAGTATTACTGTAAAGATTGTCTTCCCGAATTTGAATTTAAAGCTACTTCCGCCGATACCGCTGGTGAGGGTCCGAAATGGCCTGATATTCATTACGAAGCCAACCTGTTAAAACGTCTCCTGGCTTTTGAAATTGATTTTGTAATTTTAATCTTCACGGCCGGTTTGCTCTCGTCGCTGGTGGGAATTATATTTCAATTCGGTGTCTCCGCCTCGCAAAAAGTCTTTCTCTTCTTATTTTATGGTGGGTTATTAATCCGCGACGGTCTTTTTTTGGGGGGGAGTCCGGGGAAATCTATTTTAAAACTTTATGTGTGGAACCAGCGTGATGATCGGCCGGTGAGTTTTTTGGATTCCATCCTTCGCAATCTCTTTTTTCCGGTGTTCTATTTTGATTTTTTAACAATTCCTTTTAGTCCCGAGCGCCAGAGAGCTGGTGATATCCTGGCCGGGACGGTCGTTTACGATCAAAAATACAGGGTAGAAGAAAAGAAGTATATTTATTACACGGCGGGGATAACCTCTTTATTACTGGCCGGATTAGTTGTAATATTTGTAAGCTGGTTTGCAGCGGAAATGCGCTACCGGGTGCCCAGTCTTGATTTTAACGGTAGAGAAATAGGAAAAGTTAAGAGCATTAAAAAGGCGCTGGAAAAAGCGGGCCGCCCCGCCGCTAAATTTCAGGTGAACCGGGAAGGGGCCCGGATAAATATAACCGGGGAATATCCGGACGCTGATTCTTATTACCGGGCAAAATCCGACGTGGTAAACCTGCTGGAAAGCAATTCGTATAAAATAATTGAAATTCAGCCGCCAAAGCTTGTTTTGCGCGGGCCGGATAAAAGACGCTATAAGTTAACAATTGAAGCTGAAGAAAAATCAAAAGGAGGAAATTAAATTGGATGCTTACGAGTTGATTATGAAGAAGAGAAACGGTGGGCAACTTACGGATGATGAAATTTCTTTTATTGTCCGGGAATTTACCGAGGGAGATCTTCCGGATTACCAGATGTCCGCCTGGTTGATGACTGTCTGGTTTAACGGAATGAATGGTCGGGAGAGGGCTATATTTACCGAAGAGATGGTGCAGACGGGGATAACCCTTGATTACCCGCTGATATCAGAGAGTCTGGTAGATAAACATTCAACCGGTGGAGTGGGGGACGGTACATCTATGGCCCTGGTTCCCCTGGTTGCCAGTTTTGGAGTGAAAATCCCCATGATGTCGGGACGCGGCCTGGGACATACGGGGGGGACGCTGGACAAGCTGGAGTCGATCCCCGGTTTTGAAGTGGAATTTGAACAGGATGAAATCAATGAAATTCTCCAGGAAACCGGAGCGTTAATAATGGGGCAGACGGGAGAGGTTGCCCCGGCGGACAGGAAGATGTACGCCCTCCGGGATGTGACGGCAACGGTGGATTCGGTGGATCTTATTGCCGGCAGCATCATGAGTAAAAAAATAGCCGAGGGGATGGACGCTCTTGTCCTGGACGTCAAGACGGGGGCGGGGGCCTTCATGAAAGAATACGAAAAATCAGTTGAACTTGCCCGGGCCATGGTGGAGATAGGAAGCAACCTCGGTAAAACGATGCGCGCTTTAATCACCGATATGAACCAGCCCCTGGGCCGAGCGGTCGGTAATGCCCTGGAAATGAAGCAGTCAATTGAAATTTTGCGCGGCGAGGGGCCGAAAGATTTGACTGAACTTATCTGCCGGCTTGCCGCTGAAATGCTGGTTATGGGCGACAAAGCTGCTAATCCGGAAGCAGGCTATGAAAAGGCAAAAGAGGCAATTAACAGCGGGCAGGCAACCGGCAAGTTAAAGGAAATTATAGAGGTACAATCCGGAGACCCTCGCGTCCTGGATGATTTTTCCTTATTTCCCTCGGCCCAATACGAGGAGGAAATAGAGGCCCCGAGAGATGGCTATGTGGGCGAGATAAATGCATTTGAAGTGGGAATGGCCGCTAAAGCATTGGGAGCGGGGCGGGAAACTATGGACAGCCCGCTGGATTATGGCGCCGGTGTTATCATTGATAAGAAGGTCGGAACTTCCGTTAAAAAAGGTGAAACTTTAGCCCGAATCTGTTACAATAATTCCGATGAAGAGCAGGCCCCACCCTGTGAACCGGATCAGGCGCGTGAAAGGCTCCAGGAGGCTTTTTCCATAGCCGGCGACAAGCCGAATTCCGTGCCCCTTGTTTACGCCCGGATGGACGGTTCGGGGGATTTGACAGAACTGGAAATTCCTCGCTAAATTTGTCATAAAATTTGAAATTAATTTTGGAATGCATTCTGCAGTCTTATCCGTGGAGTTGAGTTTTCGTGGATGGAGAATCTGAAGATCGTTACCTGGTCTGGATTGATGAGATTAAAAGCGATGAAATTGTTCTTAGCAATGGTGAATACCGGGTTAAATTCCAGGTTTTGCCCCATCAATCGACTGGCCAGGGATTGCCCGAGCTTTTTCAATCAGCCACTATAACCGATAAGTTTGAAATTTTCATCAATGATTTTGACTCTGAAGGGAAAGAGGAAAATTAATTTCTTCGGGAGGAAAAAAGATAATGAGCGATAAGGACAGCGATTCGGGGGCTCCTCGTTTTCGCCAGAAACCACTTGAAGTTACGCTTTATAAGTCCCGGGAGGACGTTAACTACACACCGGCTTTTGAGGGGCAAACTTCCAGTGTCAGTCGAATGGGAGTGGGAGTTCGGGTCGACGGCACCGGGCAGTTTAAATCAATTGATCCGGAAGAATTAGAGGGTGATCATTTTATTATACAATTTCATACCGGCCATCGAGAACTGCCCACCGTTCGCGGTAAATGTACAATGGTCGGTCGATCGGAGGATATGCGTTACAAACATTACCTGGGCTTTGAATTTGAAGAAGAATTAGCCCTGCAGGAGTTGTTTTCTTGATGAGCCTGGAAAAGTCAAAACAGACGTTAAAAGAGAAGGATTGCGAATTGCTGGAGATTGATGAATTGTCGGCCCATGAAGAAATTAACCGGGGGCGGCTTAAAGAGATTATTGACCAGATGAGGAGAGAAAATCTGGTGGATTATCCGATCCTGGTGGAAAATGAACATAATGTTATTCTTGACGGACATCACCGTTATTTTGCTCTCAAGGAGATGGGAGCAGATTTTGTTCCCGTGGACCGGGTTGATTATTTCAAAAACGGGCTGGTTAAACTGGAACCGCGCCCCAACTGTCCCCTGGATAACCTGACCAAACAGGACGTGCTTCAGATGGGAAAAAGCGATGATGTTTTCCCCCCTAAAAGTACCCGGCATATCCTGACCCGGCCGGAAAAAATTGTAAATATTACACTCGATTGCCTGTTCGGTTAAGTCGGGATCCTCTCTATTTTAAACTACGAGGTGTATTCTGGTGAAGGGTCTGTATGAAATAGTAACTTTTGGCTGTCAGATGAATGAAGCGGATTCCGAAGCAATGGCCGGTTTGCTTGAGGAATCGGGCTACGCCCCCGCCGGCGACGAGCGCCCGGCTGATGTCATTTTGCTAAATACATGTGCGGTTCGCGATCATGCCGAGGAAAAAGCTTACAGTCACCTGGGTGAACATCTGGCCGATAAAAGGAACGGAGCCGCTTCTATTGTGGGGTTTACGGGCTGCGTGGCCCAGAAAGAGGGGGAAAAGTTGCTGGAACGTTTCCCGGATTTGGATTTAGTGCTTGGACCGGGAAGCCTGACTCACCTTCCTGGCTTTCTGGAGGAAATAAATGAGAATAATAAAAGAATAGTGGCCACCGGCGAGGACAAAGAAATGGTTTCTTCCTCGACACCCCGCCGGCGGCGCCAGGGTCGCCAGGCAAGTGTAACAATTATGACCGGGTGCGATAAATTCTGTTCCTACTGTATAGTTCCCCACACCCGGGGAAGGGAAGAAAGTCGCCCGCCGGAAGATATCCTGGCGGAAATAAAAGAACTCGCCGGCAGGGGTTATCGAGAGATTACATTGCTGGGCCAGTCGGTTAATAATTATGGTTCCGACCTGGATGGACCGATCAATTTTGTTAACCTGCTCCGGCGGATTGATGAAATTGATGGTGATTTTCGCCTGCGCTTTACCAGCCCTCACCCCGCGGAAACTACCTCTGAATTGATTGAATGTTACGATGAACTGGACGTCTTAGCGGCCAACCTCCACCTTCCCGTGCAATCGGGCTCCAATTCTGTGCTGAAAAAGATGAACAGACACTACACCCGGGAGGATTTTTTGCAGATAGTGGAGGAGATTCGAAATCTTTCCCGTTACGTTACCGTTTCCACCGATGTTATAGTTGGTTTTCCCGGGGAAACAGAGGAAGATTTTGCTGAAACGGTTGATCTGTTCCGGCAGGTTGGATTCAACAAAGCATATATTTACAAATATTCTCCCCGCAGCGGGACCCGGGCGGCTGAGATGGAGGATACGGTTCCCGCCGAGGAGATTTCCCGTCGCCACTCCCGGCTGCTGGAGCTTAATGACCGGCTGGCCCGGGAGGTTAATCAAAAACTTGTCGGGCAAACACAGGAAGTATTTGTCGAGGGGCACAGTCCCAAGAGTAATTCATCCCGGCCTCAGTTTACCGGCCGAACTTCCACCAATGACGTGGTAGTATTTGATGCCCTGCCGGAGAAATACATCGGGGAACTTATCCCCGTAAAAATAACAAAAGCCGATTCATATACACTGTTCGGGGAAGTTAACGCCGATGAATTGTCCGAACTTTCGCCCGCGGTTGAGGTCACCTGATGATCCGTAAATTTTTAACTTTAGTTTTTATGGTCTGTACGGCGGCGATGTTAGCTTTGACGCCGGCCGACGCCTTTACCTACAGTGGCCTGGAAAATTATTTAAAAAATGACCGATTGCCCGGGCAGAAAAAAATGGACGATCTGCCGGAACCCACTGAGGCTCACCATTATTTTTTATTGTCCCGGGTGGAGTCCGATCTTGATCGGGCCCTCGATTATCTTGAGTCCGCGCTTGCAGGAGCAGGGGAAAAAAGAGGGAAGTATCTATTGCACTGGGTCAGGCTGGTGAATTTGAAGGGACCGGAAAAAAGTGAGCTTGATTTTCTTGAGAATCAGCTTCAAAAAATCGAGGAGAAAGAGGAGCAAACAAGTGGCCGGTTGTGGTTGACGGCTGGAATTTTAGCGCGCGAAATAAATGCAAGTGATAGAGCCCAAAAATGGCTGGAGACCGCCCGCGAATTTTCGGAAACTGAAGCGGAGGCAATCCTGGAGCTGGCTGAGATGAAACTGGACGGGGATGAGCTGGCCCGGGCGAAAAAATTACTGGAAGATTATTTTGTTAATTTTGAAAATGGTAATCGTCCCCGGTTCTGGCTGCTCAAGGGCCGGTTGTTTGAAAAACAGGGGGCGGATTCGGAAGCTTATGTTACGTATTCGCATGTGATTCAAAATTACCCCGAGAGTATGCTGCTTCCGGTTGCCGAGGAACAAATTGAGGATCTGCGCCTGCCGGAGGAGCTGGTGGCCGGGGTGAAAGAAAAAAATGTAAGTGCTCAACAGTTGATCGACAGCCCGCCACAGAAACGGGAGAAAAAAACGGCGAAGGAACCTGAGCCCTACTGGGTTCAGATTGGTTCTTTCCAGGATGAATCCCGGGCAAAAAATTTACGTCTGCGAGCGGAAAAACAGTTTACCACCGGGGCGGAGGTGGTTGAAGCCACCGTGGAAGGCAGCACCTATTACCGGGTGCAGGTGGGCGGGTTTAGCACAAAAAGTGAAGCACAAAAAATGAAAGCGAAACTGCAATCCAAAGGAATGGAAGGCTGGGTTATTACCAGGTAAATTATTAAATCGGGTGTTAGCTAAAGATGGGAGATAAAACTCCTCTTCTAGAGCAGTATGATCGAATAAAAGAACAGTATGAAGATGAACTTTTATTTTTTCGCCTCGGGGATTTCTACGAGCTTTTTTATGAGGACGCAAAAGTTGGTTCCCGGGTTATGGAAGTGACCCTGACCTCCAAGCCGGTGGGTAAGGACAATGAAATCCCGATGGCCGGGGTGCCGGTCCACTCGGTAAATTCTTACGTTGAGAAACTGCTCAAGGAAGGCCACCGGGTGGCCATCTGCGAACAGGTGGAGGAAGCCTCCCAGGCCAGCGGGGTTGTTGACCGGGAGGTAGTTCGGGTAATCACTCCCGGAACCCTGACGGAAGAGGATTACCTGGACAGCCGCCAGAATAACTACCTGCTTTCCTTCTCCACTAAAAAGGATGATTCTCTTGCCGGGGATGAAGACAACGTGGTCGGACTTGCTTACGTGGATCTTTCCACGGGAGAGTTTTCGGCCACCCAGTTTGAGGACGACGAGGAAAACAGTGTCCTGGTTTCCGAAATTAACCGTCTGCATCCGGCGGAGATATTGATTGCGGATGCCGGAGAAGACCGCCGTCGCCTGGATAAATTTACCGATTATCATGAAAATATAGCAATAACCGAGCGCCCGGGCTGGCGGTTTGAAAAGGAGGAGGCCCGCAGTAATCTTACCGGCCAGTTTCCTCAAGAAGTGGTGGATAATCTTGCGGATCGCTCCCGGCTGGTGGAGGCTGCCGGGGCCCTGGTCTCTTACCTTCGGGAAACGCAGAAGATGTCCCTTACCCATCTGAATCGAATTTCTACCTATCAACGGGAAAAATTTATGCTCCTGGATGCCACCTCCCAGCGCAACCTGGAGCTGGCGGAATCGTTGACCGGCCAGCAGCAGGCGACGCTGTTGAACGTTCTCGATGACACTGAAACGGCGATGGGGTCCCGGCGGTTGCGCCACTGGATTCTGCAACCTCTTTTAAATGAAAATAAAATCAATGCCCGGTTGAATTGCGTGGAGTGGTTTGTCGATAACGGGCCGGAGATACCGGCGGTAAAGGAAGAGTTGCGGCAGATATTTGATATCCAGAGAATTGTGGGAAAAGTTGGTTCAAACCGCGCGAACCCCCGGGATATTAAGGCCCTGGGCGAAAGCCTGGAGCGGATACCGAAGATTAAAGAACTGCTTCCGGACACCGAAGAATACAATTTGATGAAAGATAATTTACATGAGCTGGAAGAATTGCGCGATGAAATCGGCCGGGCCCTGGTTGAAAATCCGCCGGCCAAGATTTCGGAAGGTGAAATTTTTAAATCCGGTTATTCCGAGCGTCTGGATGAGTTGCGCGAACAGATGGAGGGGGGCAAACAATGGATTACCCAGCTCCAGAAGGATGAAAGGGAAAGAACGGGGATTGATTCGCTGAAGGTGGGCCACAACAATGTTTACGGATATTATATTGAAGTGACTGATCCTAACCTGGACAGTGTTCCCGACGATTATGAACGCAAACAAACCCTGGCCAATTCAGAACGTTATATTATCCCCGAGCTAAAAGAAAAAGAACAGATGATCGTCGGGGCGGAGGAAAAAGCGGAAGCCCTGGAAGAGGAACTTTTTATAAACTTACGGGAGGAGGTAGTCGAATACCTGGAATTGCTCCAGGAAAACGCCGATGAGCTGGCT
>JBNJDC010000045.1:0-8478 GCA_051744565.1 bacterium | reverse complement strand
CCAAACACCTGCACTCCCCGGCGATGAGCCTGGCGAATTGCTTCTGCCCCCTCTCCTGTTGAAGTATGAACAACATACAGTCGGCCCTCCGCATATTCACATAGTTCAATTGCCCGGCGTATAGCGCTTGCTTCCACAATATTTGGCCGAGAACGGGCCAGGGCATGGGCATCTCCCGGTTTACTGTTTTTAGCTTCTTTTTCAGTAAAATATTGAAGTAAATCATCATTTTCACAGTGAACACAAATTGTGGCCCCGGTTTCCCCCGCTCTTTCCATTGCCTGCAACAGGGCGGGTTCTTCCGCTCGCCAGCCCTCCTCGGAATATATCATGAACATTTTAAGCGTGGGAAATCCCCGGGCAACAAGTTCATCCAGCTCATCTACTATCTGTTCGGACCAGTGATAAACACAACCGTGAACAGAATAGTCAATGCAGGATTTATCTTCCATTTCCTCTTTAACTTTTCGCTCAATACTGTCAATTATTTTTTCATCTTCCTGCTGTTCACTGTAATCAATAACCATCGTCAGCCCGCCCCGGGCTGCTGCCCGGGCCCCGGTGATATAATCGTCCCGGGAAGTAATCCCCAGAAGCGGCAATTCAAGGTTAAAATGAACGTGAGGATCAATCGCCCCCGGTAAAACCTGCCGGTCGGAAGCATCTATGGTCCGCCGGGCTTCCCCCGGCAGATCAGGTTCGATTTTTTTTATCGTCTCCCCTTCAATCCCAATATCCGCTTCCCGAATTTCCTGGCCGGTATATAAAGTTCCGTTTTCAATTTTTAAATCATACTTCACAGCAATTATTCCTCCTGGTTTATTTAAAACCTAAATTAAGCGTTCCTGAGTGTGAGTAAATGGATCCTTCTATCTATTTTATCATTCTCAACAGCCTCACCTGACGGATAAGAAGGTGATAACATAGTTTTCTGGCGGTATTATGAATATCTAAGAGCCCATGAGGGGCTTGAATTGAGATATTCATCCCTCGGAGCAGCCAGGAAGGCTGCGAGAATGAGCCAGAGAATTATGTTATCTCCGCGTTCTACGTAAAAAACACTAGATTTAAGTAAAAACTTAATCCAGTTCGTACTTTTCTTTTTTGTTACGCAAAGTTTTTCGGGTGACTCCCAGGACATCGGCGGCCCGGGTAATATTATTATCGTATTCTTCAAGAGTTACTGCAATTAATTCTTTTTCGGCTTCATCCAGGGACATTCCCGGCTGGAGTGCTTTTTCCGAACTATCCGGCCCGGACTTAAAATCACGAAACAAATTGAAATCCGAAGGCTGCAGGTGGTCATTTTCACTCACTACAGCTGCACTCTCCAGTGCATTTCTTAACTCCCGTACGTTTCCCGGCCACTCATGTTCTTCCAGCATCTGCAGCGCTTCATCGGCCAGTCCCTTTATATTCCGATCATATTTTTTATTTATTTCTTCCAGGAAAAAGTCACAAAATTCCGGAATATCATCCTTGCGTTCCCGCAGGGGAGGAATTTCAATTTCAAATACATTAATACGATAAAAAAGATCCTCACGAAATTGATCATTTTCAATCATGGTTCCCAGATCAGCGCTGGTGGCCGAGATTAACCTGAAATCAATCTGGCGAGCTTTTTCTCCTCCCACAGGTACAATCTGCTTGTCCTGCAGAACCCTGAGTATTTTTGCCTGCATTTCCAGGGGCATAGCTCCTATTTCATCCAGAAACAGGGTCCCCCCGTCAGCAAGTTCGATTTTACCCTTTTTATCCTCTTCCGCCCCGGTAAAAGCCCCTTTTTTATGTCCAAAAAGTTCACTTTCCAGCAGATCAGAGGGTATCGCTGCACAGTTTACAGCCACAAAGGGCTGTTCGGAACGCGGCCCCTCGTAATGGATGGTGTTAGCCACCACTTCTTTACCTGTCCCGCTTTCTCCCTTGATCAGAACGTATGTGTCTTTGTCCGCAACTTTTTCTATTTTATCTTTAACCTTTTCCATCTCCGAGCTACTGCCCAGGAGAGGCGTGTGCTTAAAATCGCCCCGGAGAAAAGACCGCAGCTGTTTAACTTCTTCTTTTAACTCCCTGTTTTCCAGGCTTTTCTGGATAATAACTTCTATTTCCTTTAAATCAAACGGCTTGCTTACATAATCAAAAGCTCCCAGTTTAACCGCTTTGACGGCTGATTCAACGTCCTGGTGAGCGGTTACCATGATCACCTGGACTTCCGGACATTTATCAACCACTTCTTCCAGTATTTCCAGGCCACCTTTCCCGGGCAAACGAAGATCAAGAATTAACACATCAGGACTAATTTGAACGACTGCCTGCAGTCCCTCCGCACCATCCATATAGGTGTCAACTTCATATTTATCGCCCAGAGCCTCATTAAAAAGCTCACAGATACTGGGATCATCATCTATTACACAGACATTAATTTTTTCCGCCATCAGTGACCTCTCCTTCCGGGGGGACAGCTTTCTCGTCCGCCGGCAATTTAACCGTCATTTCAGTACCTTCACCGGGTTCTGAGGCAACTTTTATTTCTCCACCGTGTTCTTCAATAATTCGGTGAGTTATAGCCAGTCCAAGCCCGGTTCCTTCTTCCTTCGTGGTAAAAAATGGATTGAAAATTTTATTTATTTCCTCATCATTCATACCCACACCGTTGTCTTTCACATTTATTGTAGAATAGTCATTATTTCTTTCCCCATTTATCTCCAGTTGTCCACCGTCCGGCATGGCATCGATAGAATTCAGAACTAAGTTCAAAAATATTTGTTTTAATTTTACCGGATCACCGTAGACAACCAAATCATCGCTGATATCAATACTGAGGTCAACATTCTTCTTCTCCAGTTTTTTACCGGTCAGTATTGTAATATCCTCTATTAATCCATCAAGCTCCACTTCAAGCCTGTTTCCCACCTGGGGCCGGCCAAAAGATAATAAATTTTCAACAAGAGAATTCAATCGCTCCGATTCTTTTCCCACAATCCGGGCCATTTTCTCAATAAATTCCTGGTCCTCTGACCGCTGTGGTATTAACTGAGCAAAACCAATTATAGAAGTCAGGGGATTTTTGATTTCATGGGCCAGGCTGGAAGCAAGCTCCCCTAGGGCAGCCAGCCGTTCCTGGCGGTTAACCTGTTTATTTAACAGGTGTTGTTCGGTTATATCAGTCAAAACAAAGAGCAATCCCGTCTCTTTCCCGTTAATATCCTCAATTGCAGTGCTGCTCACGGAAAGATGGCGGGGAGAAGCGTCATCCGTTTTTACTTCAACCCGGGCCACTTCTTCCCCCGGACGGGAAAACTGCCGGGAAATAAACTGGTGAAGTTCTTCCGCCTGCATGTTTTCTTCCAGCTGGTTCAAAAAATGATCATAATTAATCCCTTCCCCGTCAATTTTAAGAATTTCTTGAGCCGTTTGATTGAGAAAAACATTTTTTGAATCAATGTCAATATCAATTACTCCAACCGGAAGATTGGCCAGTAAGTTATCAACGTAACCGGTTAAATTAGCAAATTCAGCGGTGACATGGTAAACAGTTGCCAGGTTGTCACAAAAATGTGTTAACTTGTCCAGGTCATCACGGGTATACATATCGGCCGTTTCGGAGGACAGGTTGATTGTACCCATAACTTCTCCCTGGTAGCGAAAGGGAATGGCAAGAAAACTGCGCACCCCGCCCGGGGAACGGACAGTTTGTTCATGATCGGGAACATTATTGATAAGAACTGCTTTTTCGTCCCGGATAACCGATTTAATCAGGGGATCTTCCTCAATTTTCACGGAACTGCCCGTGTTTTCCCCGGAAGGAAACTCCGCTTTCAAAGTCAACTGCCCCGGTTTATCCTGCAAAAATAACCGGCAGGCGTCACATTCAAACATATTACTGATAGTTTCAACAATTGTCTGCCAGACTTCCTCGAGCCCCTGGGAAGTTTCAAATTGTTCTTTTGACAGAGTTTCTGTATCCCCAATTTCATACAACTCATGGCGCCCGGTAGTAATTGAACGTTCCATGCGCCGCAAATAAATACTCATCAACGGTATAAGACTGCGGATCATCTTTTCCCGGGTAAAAACCTGCTCGGGATTAGAAAAAGCAATCAACCCGGCCAGGCCCTCTTCATCACCAATTACCAGCCAGCAATTATCCCGGTGCACAAACGGATCTCGGCGCCATTTTCCTGTTTCATCGTTTTTAAACAGGTAACGCTCGGGGGGCTGGAACTTGGCTATCCCTTCTTTCCTGTAGAGCTGGACAAAAGTTTCTTCCTTGTTCAACCAGATCCCGGCCACCTGGAGGGAAAAATACTCCTCAAAATATTGGGCGATTGAATCCATTAGTCTCCGGGGAGATTTCAGGCCCATCAACAACCTGTTCAGTTCAATTAAAAATTCCGCCTGCTTGTCCTTCTCCGCCTGTTGTTGCAAATCCAGGTATTTCTCACCCAACCAATCCAGGAACCAATCGGCCAGCTGACGCAGTTCAGGACCGGGCTCTTCAGGGCCGGAAATACATAATTTACCGGCTGGGGTTTGTCGGACAGCCAGAAGCCCCTCTGGATGTTCTTCCACATCTTTGAGCAACGTTAACGGGGACTTTTTCTCAAGTCGTTCCGCTATCTTCTCTATAAAATTCTCAGCATCCCCGCTGTATTCAACCAGCCGGTCCCGGATTTCAACAAGTGACTGCCAATCCACGTTCCCCATGTTTTACGTTCCCCCTAACAGGGTGGTTTCTTTAAAAACAAACCAAATTCTAGATGAAGAAGGATACAACCGACGGGTTCGGAATTTTAGTTTAGCACAAAACCGGCCGAACAATCAGGTGCCCATTTCCCAGGAATTGAGATATTCGCGCTGTTTGTCGGTTAACTCATCAATTTCAACTCCGGTGGCGTCCAGTTTCAAAGCGGCGATATTCTCATCAATTTCCCGGGGTACCGAGTGGACGTCATGATCCATTTCGCTGCTGTTTTTACTTAAATACTCGGCGGAAAGAGCCTGGTTGGCAAAAGACATATCCATAACTTCCGCCGGGTGACCTTCGGCTGCCGCAAGATTGGCCAGACGTCCCTCGCCAATTACAAAAATCGAGCGGCCGTCTCCCAGTTTAAATTCTTCCAGGCTGGGCCGGACCTGTTCTCTTTCCCGGGCCATGTCATCGAGTTCATCGAGATCAATTTCCACGTTAAAATGACCGGAATTGGCAACAATTGCCCCGTCTTTCATCTTCTCAAAATGCTCGCGGCGAATCACAGAAATATCTCCCGTGGAGGTCACAAAAACGTCACCTTTTTCAGCCGCCTCATCCATGGGTTCGACAGTAAATCCATCCATGTGCGCTTCCAGGGCGCGCAGGGGATCAACCTCGCAGATAGTTACATTCGCGCCCATTCCCTTGGCCCGCATAGCTATTCCCTGGCTGCACATACCATAGCCGGCAACTACAACTCTATCGCCGGCAAGCAGGGTGTTGGTGGCCCGCAGGATCCCGTCAATCGTGCTCTGGCCGGTTCCATACCGGTTATCAAACATATGCTTGGTCTTGGCATCATTCACCGCTATTACGGGAAACTCCAGCTGATCATCGGCTGCCATCGCCCGCAGGCGAATAACCCCGGTGGTCGTTTCCTCCGTGCTGCCGATTAACTGACCGGCAATATCAGGATGGTTCTTAAGGATTTCACTGACCAGGTCCGCTCCGTCATCCATGGTTATCTGCGGATTGTTATCAATGGCCGCTTCAATATGAGAATAGTAACTATCCTTGTCCTCACCGTGAATGGCAAAAACTGGAATATCATGATTTTCCACCAGCGCTGCTGCCACATCGTCTTTGGTTGACAGGGGGTTGGAAGCACAAAGGACAAGGTTGGCTCCGCCCGCCTTGAGCGTCCGGGCCAGGTTAGCCGTCTCCGTAGTCACGTGCAGACAGGCCGAAAGATTTATTCCTTCCAGAGGTTTTTCCTCTCTGAAGCGCTCACGAATCTGTTCCAGGACTTCCATCTTGCGGTCCGCCCATTGAATCTTCTTTTCACCCTCCGGGGCAAGGGAAGGATCTGCAATATCGCAATCTACACCAGTGCTCATCTTAAATCTCTCCATTTAAATGATTTATTAAATTAAGGTTAAAAAATGCTGTTCTCTGTCAGAAACTTATCGGCTTTTTCCAGTGAATCTTTATCTCCTATGTCAAACCATTCCCCCTCAAACTGGTGGGCAAATACAGTATCATTTTCAACCAGCCAGGTTACATACCAGCCCGGCTCATCGGGATTCCCCCCCGAATTTAAATATTCATCGAGGAGGTTTAATTTTTCCCCGGGAAACAGATACATTCCCATGGCCACCAGGTTGGAAGGAGGATCGTCGGGTTTCTCAACAAAATCAACCACTTCACCCGACTCGTCGGTATCAACTATTCCATATTTGGATAGTTTACTTTCATCGTCAAAAACCAACGTCCCGATGACATTTTCCTTCTCCCGTTTGAATGTATCAACCATCTCCGTAAGTGAAAAATCAAAAAGATTATCCCCGGCCAGAACAAGCAAATCATCCGCAATCCCGGCTTCATCGACACTAAATTTAATATCCCCGATGGCCCCTTTCCTTTTCCCATCCTTGGTTGTCCCGTCGTTCAATACCTTTACCGGCAAATTGCTTGTGGTTGTGCTCGCCCATTCTTTAAATCGTTCGTAAAATTTATCGTTGGTGACCACTACCACCTCGTCAACTTCTTTTACCTCTTCCACTTTTCTTAATATAATTTCGATCATTGGTTCGCCCCCCACCTCAAGCAAAGGCTTGGGAGTATCCTTGGTTAACGGATAAAGACGTGTACCGTATCCGGCCGCCAGCAACAGTGCTTTCACCTTGATCACCCCGGCAAAATTTATTTGGTAGAAACAAATTAATATTTAAAAATTCAAACTATATTCATACCCCGAAAACCCAATTGTAAAATATATAGCAAATCATAAGCTCCCCAATGTGTCAATGAAATTAGCCCGAAGTCGGTGGGTATTGTTCGGTCAGAAAGGGGATAAACTGCGATTCAAAAATAGCCGGCCAGGTAAATTTTTTCCGAACCCGGCGCTGCAGCTTAACCGAAGCCTGTGTTTCAAGCTTCTGATAGATCTCATAGGCAATAATCGAAGGATGCTCGTCGGGATCAAAATAAATCGGCGCTTCCCCGCCCACTTCCGGCAGGGGTTCAATATTTGAACAGCAGATGAGAGTTTTACTGAGGCCCGCTTCCAGCAGGGGCAGGCCAAATCCTTCCTGCCGGCTGGTCATCAACAATATATCACTCAACCGGTAAAACTGGCGGACCCGGTTGTAACTAACTTTAAGCGGTTCGCCCGTCTCCGGGTTATCAAGTTCATAACAAAAAATTACTTCATCTTCGAGATCCAGGTCCGCCCGCATCTGTTTTAACTTATCAAAATAATTCATTGATTCCGGGTTGTGAGGGTCGGGCGGGCCGGTAATTATAAAATGAAGGGAATAGCCAATTTTTTTCAGGTGATGAACAATCTCCAGGGCCAGTTCAAAATTTTTCCGTTTAACTATCCGGGCCGGATAAACCGCTATTGCATCATCCAGATACATCCTGTGGGCACTATAAATAGCGCTTATAGCCGGATCCAGCTCCTGAAACTCGTAAAATTCAATGCCGTCATGGATAACTTCTATCGGAACTTCATCCCCAAAAAGTTCCGTAAGCTGACGCTCACGCAATCCGGAAATGCCGACATAAGAATCAACCTCGGCCGGTTTTTTCAACAACGTCCACGGGTATTTATCCGGGGTGTCATATTCATCATCCAGCCAGGCTATGTCATGAACCCAGGGAATAACCTGGGCCGACGTTTCCCCGGCCAGTTCAAACAGGGCCGCGGTCGCCGGCAAATTAAAAGACATTGTATATAAATTATGAACCAGCCAGGTCTGTACATTTGAAAATTTCTCCTCCAGGGCTCCCTTTATCTCTTCTTTTTTCTCTTCAAATAGCTGGTGTTCCCCCTTCAGAAGCCCGCGCCGGATCTCTTTCTTACCGGGATAATCCGACTGGAGAACATCTAACGTTTCAACAGGAATATCATCGTGAAATTGTTCGCCCTCGCCCACCAGGATCCTGACATCAGCTCCGTAGCGGTTGAGCCAGCGCGCATGGGCTTCTAAAATAAATTCGGCCCCCCCGATAACTGGAGGACAACTGTAGTGTAATAATCCTATTTTTCTGCCTTTTAAAGCATTGTTTTTCAATTTAACCACTCACCTTTTCAAGCTCAAGTTCTACTTCAAGGACTGCTGCGTTGGCGGGAAGGGAATCCATCACCGCTTCCAGGGACCATTCACCGGCCAGATGAGCTATAATGCTGTTTACAACCTTGTGGGCAACTACAACCAGCGGTCCCTCTATCCCTTTAATTTCACTTTTCAGTCCCTTACGTATGCGCTCCTTTACAGTTG
>JBNJDC010000044.1:0-8503 GCA_051744565.1 bacterium | reverse complement strand
ATTGTGGGCTGCTATCTGCATCCCGCCGGTCCCCGAGGCCGACGCCAGGACCACCGGCCAGTCGATTTTCATTAATTTTTGCAGCAAACGGCGGGCCGCGGCAAGCTTTTCCCGGAATTGATCCGAGCGGTGATAAACCTGCGAGCCAGCCATTTCAAATCGACTTTCTTCCGGCACCGAAACCGGACCGGGGGCATGCATCCTGTATTTAAACTGCACTAATATCCACCGCGTATTTATCAGCGCCTAACGGCAGGAATCAACTAACAATTAAGCGCTTTCTTTTTCTTCCTGTTGCTGGGAATATACTCGCATCGGCTGTTCCTCGCCCCGAACAGCTTCAACGGTAACAACACATTCGACAATATCTTCGTCTTCCGGGATATCATACATAATGTCCAGCATAACCTCTTCCATGACCGAGCGCAGGGCCCGGGCTCCCGTTCCCCGGTCCATCGCCATATTGGCGATTTCATGGAGAGCTTCACTGGTAAATTTAAGATTTACATCCTCAATTTCAAACAACCTTCGATACTGTTTGACAAGTGCATTTCGGGGTTCCTGGAGAATTTTAACCAGGGCTTCCTCGCTTAATTTATCCAGGGTGGCAGTAACGGGAATTCTACCGGCAAATTCAGGGATAAACCCGTATTCCAGCAGATCCTCCGGTTCCAGTTCCTGGAGCAGTTCAGTTCGTTCCATCTCGGAAAGAGAAGTAACATCCGAACCAAAGCCCATCACGTTATCGTTCAGGCGTCGTTCTATGATATCCTCCAGCCCAACAAAAGCTCCTCCGCAGATAAAAAGCATATTGTTGGTATCCACCTGGATATACTCCTGGTGGGGATGTTTACGCCCTCCCTGCGGCGGAACGTCGGCAACCGTCCCCTCAATAATTTTCAGCAGAGCCTGCTGAACTCCTTCCCCGCTAACATCCCGGGTAATTGAGGCGTTGTCCGCTTTTCGGGCTATTTTATCAATCTCATCGATATAAATTATTCCCTTTTCTGCCTCATCAAAATCAAAATCAGCATTACGAAGCAACCTGAGAAGAATATTTTCAACATCCTCCCCAACGTAACCGGCTTCGGTAAGAGCAGTAGAATCAACAATACAGAAGGGAACATCCAGAATGTCCGCCAGGGTCTGGGCCAGCAGCGTCTTTCCGCTGCCGGTGGGCCCGAGAAGCATAATATTGCTCTTCTCTATTTCCACGTCCTCGCCCGCCGTCTTCGGCATCAGAATCCTCTTGTAGTGGTTGTAGACAGCGACGGAAATTACTTTTTTCGCTCTATCCTGGCCAATTACGTATTCATCAAGTCGATTATAAATTTCAGACGGCAGGGGCAATTCAAAATCTTCATTCGGTTCATCCTCCGCCAGATCATCGGATACAATTTCATTACACACTTCCACACATTCGTCACAGATATAGACGCTGGGACCGGCTACCAGTCTCCTTACTTCTTCCTGGTCCTTACCGCAAAACGAGCAGCGCAAATCTTCATCTCCATCACCCTGGCGAAACATACATAAACACCTTCCTTAAAAAATATACAGCCGTTGGTAGTCCGAAAATAAGAATGCTACAGTTTAAACACTCTGAATCTCGTAATTATTCCTCTCCCAGTTCTTCAACTTCCTCGCGGGATTTCAGAACCTCGTCAATCAATCCATATTCCAGTGCTTCGTCCGCAGACATGAAATGATCGCGGTCAATTTCTTCGCGAATTTCTTCTTCATCTTTCCCGGTGTGTTCCACCAGGATCTCAATTATTCTCTCTTTAATTCGCAGAAGTTCCTGGGTTCGTATTTCCACATCACTGGCCTGGCCCTCGGCGCCTCCTAGCGGCTGGTGAAGCATAAAACGAGAATTGGGCAGACCGTACCGGTGCCCTTCACTGCCAGCGCCCACAAGAAGAGCTCCCATGCTGGCAGCTTGCCCGACACAGATAGTATTCACCGTAGGTTTCACGTATTGAATCGTATCGTAAATAGCCAGGCCCGAAGTTACTTCCCCGCCGGGAGAGTTAACGTATATGAATATATCTCTCTCGGGGTTATCAGCTTCCAGAAACAACAGCTGAGCAACCACGGTATTTGCAGTATTGGCATCTACCGGCCCACCAAGGAAAACAATCCTGTCCTTGAGCAGCCGACTGTAAATATCATAGGCTCTTTCCCCCTTGGGGGTCTGTTCAACAACCATAGGTACAGCACTCATTTCACTCACTCTTCATCGTCCTCCTCATTATTTTCAGCTTCTATCGTTTTAATTTCGGCCAGATCGATCAAGTAATCAAGCACCTTATCCTCGCGCAGTTGAATTTTCATCGATCTTTTCATCTGTTCATTCATCTGTTCGCCCAGTTGCTCGGCATCCATGTTGTACTGGCCGGCCATACCTTCCAGGTGTTCTTCAAAATCTTCCTCGGTTACTTCAATTTCTTCCTCGCTGGCTATCGCTTCCAGGGTCAAAGTCAGCCGGATCCGTCTTTCAGCTTCTTCTTCCATATCCTCCATCATTTCCTGTTCGGTCTTCCCCTGCTGGGCAAGCCAACTCTCAAAATCCATATCCTGCTGCTGTAGTTGCTGCTTATAATTCTCAAGCATATGCTCTTTTTCCTGTTCCATTAAACTCTCGGGAACCGTAAATTCAATTCCCTCAAGAAGATTTTTATAAATCTTATTTCGTATTTCCTGGCGCCGGTTGTCATCGGCCATCTGTTCCATCTGCTGGCGAAGCTGAGCACGAAAATCTTCTTCCGAATCAGCTCCAAGCTGTTCAAGAAGTTCCGGATCGTCCAGGTCCGGACGGTTTTCCTCCTGGATTTCTTTTATCCGCACCTTGAACATTACAGTTTCTCCGGCCAGGTTATCATCGATAAAATCCTCGGAAAAAGTGGCTTCAATGTTCTGCTCTTCACCCACGTTCCCATCAATCAAACCTTCTTCAAAATCTTCCGGATAGTGTCCACCACCAACTTCAATCACCGCATCCTCTTCCCGGGTACCGGGAATTTCTTCGCCGTCCAATGTAAACCCGACCATATCCACTTTCACAAAGTCGCCTTCCTGGACCGGACGGGTAATCGGTATCGGTTCCATTGTAGTCTGACCGCCCAGGTAGTCGTCAATCTTTTCTTCCAGGTCTTCATCAGTAACTTCATAATCCTCAATCTCGATAGAAACATCTTCATACAGGTCGGAGTCTACATCAACTTCGGGCCGTACCTCAACCCGGGCGGAAAAGTCCAAGTCACCTTCCAGGTCAACATCAGTAAGCTGGGGTTCTGCCACCGGATTAAGCTCATTTTCTCTGTATACTACTCTACAGGCCTCAGGTACAAGCTCTTCAAGCACTTTTTGATTGAGCTGAGGCTCATATTTATTTTTAATGATTTTATCGGGCACTTTTCCTTTTCGAAATCCCGGTTCTTCCACTTCCTGTTTCAATTCATCCATTACCCGATCGCGGGCACTATCAACCTCATCAGCTGGAATCTGCACTGAAAAATTAACTGTACAATCCTCGTCCTCTTCTACTTCAATTTCCCATTTTTCCGTATCCACAAATTTTTCCTCCTGTTAAATTTTATTAATGTCACAATTAAAAAAATAATTGAAATTCAAAATAGTTCCGGATGAGCAGTTCTATTCCCCCCGGAGCCGACCGGACCACAATGCGAGGGGCGGGAGTCGAACCCGCACGCCACAGGGGCACAGGATCCTAAATCCTGCGCGTCTGCCAGTTCCGCCACCCTCGCTCCAGTCCTCCGGTTAATCTCCAAAGCTTATAATTGTAGGTTAATTCCAGAGATTTATCAATTTATCCACATACCACTACTCCACTCCGGGAATGATAACTCTATTTAAAAGCAAAAATGACTGTAAAAAGGAAGGAGAACTATTTTTCTTCGGTTTCTTCCTCATTCTCCAGCTTGTTGTCAATCCGATCCAGGTATTTCCGGGACCAGACCTGTAGCTGGGGATCGTGGGCCAGTTTGCTTCCCTTTTCAAAATAGGTAATCGCCTTTTCAAACCTGCTACTTTCAAAATTAATCACGCCCAGCATATAGTTGACATTGGCAGAATTAGGATATTTTTCGACCAGCTTGTTCAATTTTTCTTCTGCCTGGCGAAAGTCACCTTTTGAAAAATATTCACGCGCCACTTCAAATTCCTGTGGTGGATCACTCATCGGGAACCGGTCGATACTGCTGTAATGAATTCCTTCTCCCGACTGCTCCGGTCCTTCTTTTGATTGGGCACTTTTATCTTCAGCTTCTGATTCAGTTTCACCGGCCGGACTGTCCTGCTCTTTTTCTTCCGCTTCCGCCGAAGAAACAGGTTCGGTGTCCGGTTCAGGTTCCGGTTGTTCAACACGCTCGGTTTCTTCCTCCTCTTCTTCCTCAGAAGCAACAGATTTGGTGTCCGCTTCAGGAGCCGGCGGCTCAGCCCGTTCAGTTTCTTCTGCGGACCGCTGCTCCGGAGTTGACTCGGGTTGAGAGGTAGCCGAAGTATCTTCGGGTTCAGGTTCCGACTGTGGTGGGGAAGAACTGCTACCTGTATCTTTGCCCGCCTGCTTAACTTCGCTGTCGGTGTCTACTGTTAATTGCTTTTCACTCCCCTCCGGAGACATTTGCCCCCCCTGGAAAAATCCCGTTTTTTCCATAAACGGTTGATATTTTTGGGCAAGCTGCTTAAACTCAATCCGTTTAAAATCTTCCGGGGCAGTGGAATCAAACTCACGTTTTTCCTCGTGCCATTTCATGTTTTCAAGGACAAATTGCATATTAACCGGCTTCGGGCCCAGGGGAATCTGAAAATCCAGGTCCACCTCTTGGGGCCATCCATTTTTAAACTGCCAGGATATTTCTCCCACGTCCAGCGAAATATCCGCCGCCGGGTCTTCAACAGAAATTTGTGCCCCGCTGCTTATTCCTTCCTGCTGCGAAAAATTAAAAGTTACCTGTCGGTTCTGACCGGAATCCTCAACCGGCTGCTTGAGAACCAGCTTATCTATTGAACCGTTTGAATATATAAAATTAAAATCTCCCCGGTCCAGTTTGAATTGATTTTTTCCATCTCCATTTTCGTTTTTTTCTGCCGGTTCCCGGAAAGAAGCATTTTTTATTCGGGATATATCATTGGCTTTTTCATACTCCAGCTTGAATTGCCCCTCAGAATCTTCAGTTAAACCCCGGCCTTCCACGAACATATGGGGCTCCTTACGGGTGATAAAAATTTCCAGAGCGGGTTGATCATCCATTTCGTATTCCACCCGGTATACCTTCCGGGAACCACGAGTGGTTTCTTCAAGTGCATCCGGATTCAACTGCCAGTTTTTACTCGCAGTTTCAGGTGTATACTCCTCCACCGTTTCTTCCACCGGATAATACTCGTTGTCTGCGGGGTAAAGCAGTACCTGTTGATCACCGCTTTTCTTGAAGGTAACTTCCGGCAAATTAACTCCCGTGGGGGAAAGAAGAGCAAAATCAATCTGGAAACTTTCAGTATCATAAACATCCAGTTTCATTTCTGTCTCCAGGTTATTGCTGTTTTCAAACACCTGCATTCCTTCCGGAAAATTTACATTTAACCGTCCCTCCCCCGTAAAACCAACAATATTTTTCTTTCCCGTAGTTTCGGGCAAATCAAAACTGTTCCGCAGAGCCTTTTGAAGATTTTTCTCCCCGCGTTGAACCAGGTAACTCGGGGTTATTTCCGGAGTTGATTCAGCCGATACATTAAGACCCGCCATTTGCAGAACTGGCTGAAGATAAGGCAACACTTTTTCCCGGTGATAATATCCGCCTATACCCATAAAGACAACAAGTGCAAGAACCATGACCTTCTGTCGATTATTCATTGATTTAGCTCCCTGTGATTTTCCAGTTTTCCTGTATTGCTCTCATTTTGTCCCTTATTTTCTCATTTTCGCCGGTTTCCTCAAGCGCTTCCTTTAATATCTCAAGAGCGGACTGAAACTTCCCCTCCTGGATCTCCAGGCGAGCAAGATCCAGGCGCGGAGACGCTTTGTCCGGGGCACATTTAACAGCCCAGTCCAGGAATCTATACGCTGTATCATAACCATCACATTTATAGGTTGATTTGCCAAGTAATTGATAATACCTATGTTCGGTCAGGTTATCTTCAACTGCTTTTAAAGCTTCAGAAGCTGCCTTTTCAAATTCTTTCCGTTCATAATGAATTTTACCTTTAAGGTAATGATAATGAGTGCAATTGGGATTTTTATCAAGTGCTTTCCGTATATGATTCATAGCCCAGAAATAATTTTCTTCCTCTATAAATACCTCGGCAAGGGCAACACTGGCTTTTTCCACCCAGCTTGCTTCCCGGGTTATATTTAAAATTTTGCGAAAACGCTCCCGGGCTTTTTCATAATTTTCTTCATTTTTTTCCCTGGTTCCCCGGCTAAAAAGCCACTCCAAAACTTCAACTGTACTCACGCCCCCTCAACTCCCGGTGAAACCAAATATACTCCCAGCCCACAAATATGCCCGCTCTTGTGTCTATTTCCCCTCCGGCGGGCTGAGCGCGACACTGAAAAATTATTAGTTGATAAAAATTGAAAAAATATCATTCTTCTAATTCAAACCGGGGTGGGGTTATATCTAACTTCAGGGGGTCAGTATCCCCTTCAACTTTCGTATCTTCCTCACTGGAGTCCTCCGGTCGGTCAATTGGAGTATCACTTTTGTTTTCCTGGCGGCGAATAACCTCCACTTTATCACCTTTACGTCGATAAATAAAAGGAGACCGGTCCTCTTCTTCCGTTTTGATATTTTTTTCTTCTACGGCTTCTGTATCCCCAGCTTCCTCACCCGGGGAAGCGGTTTTTGACTTTTTATCCGGAATACTTTTTTCACTTTTCGGTTCTTTCTTTTTAGCTGGACTATCCGACTTTTCCTCTTTTTTACCCCGGGTTTCATCTTTACCGGCAGTTTCTTTATCAGCCCCGTCCAGCGGTTGCTCTTCAGCAGTTCTTTTCGTTTTTTCTTTTTTATCCTCCTGATCTCCAGAAGTTTTGGGAGCAGGTTCAACAATCCGCTTTTTTTCTTCCCCTGAAGTATCAGAGGAAAAATCAAAATCTACATTCTCCAGGTCAATGTCCCGCCGGTACCACTCTTTTTCAATTTTTCTCTGGATTTGAAACAACCTGTCGTTTAAATCCAGCCGGGCGGCCGCCCGGTCAACATCAAGGCGCATATAATAGCGCCGAAACCAGTTTAAACGATGGCGTCGTTTTTCGCTGGAACTTAAGCCTCGCCACCATTCACCCAACCGATCGGGGATGCGACGATCCACGGGAACATACCCCCAGCGATATTTAGCTCCCATCTGGTTTGCATTTAGATCAAGTTCACTATCAATTTGAGTAAGTAATCTAATTGCCCGGGCGTCGTTCAAACTGTTAAAAAACTGTTCCTTAACAGCATTTTCCAGCCGCGCATCTTCCAGTTGACTTTCGCTCATTGCCCGGATAGAAACAGGAATAAACAGTAACCCGGTTATTAAAAAAGCTAAAAACAAAGTTCTGACACTATTTTTCATCCGTTGTCTCCTTCTGACCGTAGGAAGGGGCCCGAACAATTTTATTCACCTCCGGATAAGGAGGAGAAAATGCTGCAATTTTATAATCCGGTTCACCTGGCCAGCTTCCCAGGGGATAATTTAATTTTTCCATCCTTTTCTTTACTTTATCAAGTTTTTCCTCCACTTGCTCCTTCCGGGCACAATTAAAACCATAAAAGACTGTCCCATAAGGGCGGCAGATCGCCCCCCGGGGAAAATAATCGTCAAGAAGCCGGGCAATACTCTTCAGCCACCCGGCTATTTTTTTGGGCTCTTTTTCCTGGCAAATTTTTTCATATCCGGGAATAATTAAATGCCAACCAGTGATATATTCAGGCGTGCCCTCGATTTTTCGAGCCAGGTGTCGTTTCCATCTTTTTAATTCAGGTAACCCGGTGTCCTCATCCGTCAGAGCCCGGGAACGCCAGTTATTATTCCGAAAAATCATCCGGTATCGATCACAAACTAAGGATAAAGTCCGCCGGAGAGCCAAACGTGTTTCTTCATCAATTTCTTCACTCTTTTCACTGAAAAATATTAGTATTCCCCTCAGTTTATTTTTAACAAAAACCGGGGCTACATACAACGTCTGGATCCCCACCGCTACTTCATAATCCTCCAGGCGGGAGGCCTCCGGAAATACGAGCAAGCGGCCGTTTTCACCGGAATTTTTTATCCTTTTCACAAGGGTATTGTCAAAATCAATGACAGCCGGTGGATCTATTGAACCATTAATTGAAACCAAAGAATATCCCTCTTTATTCCGCCAGTAGGAGCCAACCCCCCGGACCTCTATTTTTTTGATAAACCGACCGGTCAACTCTTCAGACAAATCTTCAACGTCATCAGTCAGCGGCAGGTCATCCATAATCCCCAGCAGTTCGATCTGTTTTTCCTTGTCGGT
>JBNJDC010000043.1:0-8557 GCA_051744565.1 bacterium | reverse complement strand
GGCAGCCGTGGAAGCAGCGTTCAGGGCTTCCATTTCCACCCCGGTGGCATCGCTCGCTTTTACCCTGGCCCGGACGGTAATTTTGTCCCCGGGGACCGAGGCTTCCAGCTCAATTTTTGCATGATCCAGGGCGATAGGATGGGTCAGGGGAATAAGCTCGGGGGTTTTTTTTGCCGCCTGTATTCCTCCCAGCCGGGCCGTGGCAAAAAGATCACCTTTTTGGGTCCCTTCTTCCAGGATATCTTTTAATAATCCGTCGGGAAAAATCACCGAACACTCAGCCCGCGCCAACCTCTGCGAGCGTTCTTTTGAAGAAATATCCACCATGTGAACTTCACCGTTTTCATCAAGGTGTGAAAGAGTCATTGGCTGGCCACCCTAAAATTGATATTTCAAATTAAAGAATCATCTTACCATATTATTTTACCGTGTGCAGCCGGAGCGAGGGATTATTTTATATTTCCGGGGCCAGGTCGTATTTAATAGCCAGCAGCCCAAACAGGTTATTTAAAAGGTGGGCCAGGATTGGAGTCCAGAGGTTACCGGTATAGATATACAACCCCCCCAGGTAAAAACCCATCGCGGTTGCGTAAAGGGCGTAAGGGATTGCCTTTTTTCCCCAGACGTGGATGATGCCAAAAATAATGCTGGCCGGAACTATTCCGAATTGCCACTGCAAGAACCCCCGGAAAAATATTTCCTCGCCAATCCCCGAAATACAGGCTACCAGGAATATATCTTCCAGTCCCAGCAATTTTAACGGTTTGAGCAAAGCCCGGGCGAACGGACGATAGATCCACCTATACAGGGGATTTTTTTCCTTGCCGGGAAACATTATGAGTAGATGGACCAGGAACATAACCAGGCCGGCTCCGGCCCCAATTAGAAGTGAGCGCAGGTTATAGGTAAAAGAATCCGCCCATGGGATCTCGAGCCAGACGCCGGCGGCAATACCAACCAGACCAATCAGACCTTCAAAGATTATCAGGGAGGTGGTTATGTGGTTGGCTATATCCCCGGGGTCCTGCTCGGAGTCCCCGGGGATTTCTATTTCGGGTTCTTCTTCCATTTAGCCGTTTTTTTGTTCGAATTCTTCCATAAAATCGCAGAGAGCCTCCACACCTTCGATCGGCTGGCTGTTGTAGATGGAAGCCCGGCAGCCGCCAACGGTGCGGTGCCCTTTGAGTCCGATCAAGTCCTCTTTTTCCGCCTCTTTTACAAATTTGTCCTCAAGTTCTTCCGAGGGCAGGCGGAAAGTGACGTTCATCAGCGAGCGACTGTTGGGCTGGGCTGCTCCCCGGTAGAAATCAGTGCTGTCGATCAAATCGTAAATCATGCCTGCTTTTTTCTCGTTTTTCTCTTCTATTTCCTTAATTCCGCCCTGTTCTTCCAGCCACTGCATAACCAGGTTAATCATGTAAATGGTAAAAACCGGCGGCGTATTGTGCATGGAATTCTTCTTCACGTGGGTGTCATAGCGAAGCATGGTCGGAACATCGTCCGGTGTGCGTTCAATTAAATCATCCCGGATTATCACCAGGGCGGCACCGGCCGGACCGATGTTCTTTTGAGCTCCGGCATATATCAAGCCAAAATCCTCCACGTCTATTTCTCTGCTCATGATATCCGAGGACATGTCGGCCACCAGGGGCACATCGCCGGTGTCAGGATATTGCTGCCACTGGATTCCACCGATGGTTTCATTGGAACAGATGTGAAAATACGCGGCATCGGAATTTAACTGACTTTTATCCCAGTCGGGGATTCGGTCGTAATTGGTCTCTTCACTGCTTCCCAGGACGTTGTACGGAATGTCCTGGATGTCCAGCTCGGTCATTTTTTTGTTTGACCACCGGCCTGTATCAACCACCTGAACCGGGCCCTGGTTGTTGCGGGCAATATTCATGGGAATCATACCAAACTGGGTGGAGGCGCCCCCCTGGAGGAAGAGCACTTCATAATTGTCGGGAACGCCGAGTAAATTTCTAATCCGCGCCACACAATTATCCACAGTTTCTTCCCACTGGTCGGAACGGTGGCTTATTTCCACCACCGAGAGTTTCATATCTTTGAAATTCATAAATTCGTTCCGGACACGTTCAAGCACCGGTTCGGGCAACACGGCCGGGCCGGCAAAAAAGTTATGAGCTCTGTCAAAATTTGTTCCGCCACACATAAATAATCACCCTTAGAAAAGTTTATATGAAATGCATTTCTTAGATTTATTTTAGCATAATACTTTACAAGTTAATGGCTTGAATTCAAAGGAATAATTCCCCCCACTGTTCGGGAGGGTGTTAAAACAAAGAAAATTTAATAAAATAGTTTCAAGGAGGTGTCATTTATGGAGGTAAAAAAAGAATCACAAATTTCCGAGGAGAGAAAAGATGAACTGGGCGTTGCCGCCTGGTCACCCTGGGGAAAGGAAGAGAGCAGGTTTGACTGGTCTTATTCTTCCACCGAGACCGGATATATAACTGAAGGTGCGGTTACCATACATCTTCCCGGGGGCGAAAGTATCAGTGCCCGGGCCGGCGATTTGATCCAGTTGCCCGAGGGATTGAGCTGCGAGTGGGAAATTACCGAGGATTTGCAAAAAGGATTTACTTTTGATGAAGTGGAGCTGGATGCCGACGAAACAGTAGAAGTTTAATTAAGATTCGTATTTATTAATTCTGCCAGTTGGTGGGCGGATTTTTTCCAGGTCAGGTTCTTTACTGTCCGGCGGGCTTGATTGCCCAACTTCTGTAGTTTTGCCGGGTTGTCTGCAAGTGACTGAAGTTTGCTTTTCAGTTCCTGGATATTCGGTTCAAATACTCGGGCCCGGGGATGGCGGCTGTCATACTGGCAGTCTCTGGCTCTTCTCATTTCTCCGCCTACCTTGATCATTCCCGGACCGTCAAAATCCAGCTGCCCGCCCCAGTTGCTGGTAAGGACCGGAGTTTGCGTGGCCATGGCTTCCAGAATGACGAGGCCGAAACCTTCCGACCGGCTGGGCTGGACGCAGAGATCGGCATTGCTTAGCATCCGGATGATTTTTTCGTCGCTAACGGGTTCTTCGGTTACTTTGAACCCTGCGGATTTCAGTTCTTTTAAGATGTGCGGTTCCTCCCAGAATTGAGATTTTTCTTTCTCTGGTTGGTAAGGGGCATGAACGTGCCAGTTTATGGCAGTGGTCGACAGAAGATCGGCACATTTTTTAATTAAATCCAGCCCCTTGCGCCGGTGGGGGGTTGCGGCGGTGATAACATTTAACTTTCCAGTATTATTGTCCGGTTCCCGGGATTTTCTATATTTTTCAATTATCTTGGCGTTAACCCCATAGGGGACAACTTCAAGTTTATTTTCTTTGACGCCACTTCTTTTATAAATAGCCCGCACGTGGGTGGAAGGAACAATCACTCGCTCGCAGTATTTATTTAATGGTTTTACCCAGTCCGGGGGCAGCCGGGAAGCTTCGTAAACCGAAAGGTTCCAGAGCGGTATATCTGTATCTGTGCGGTATTGTTCAAGTGCCGGCGGATAAGCAAACATCAGCTGGAGGTCAGGGGAGCAGTGTTCCCCGGTTAAATTTTTAATTTTTGCCGGCAACGGGAAATTTTTGTCCCACAAGAACCCCCGGGCTGGCTGTAATTTTAAAGATATATTTTTAATATCGGCCAGTTTAGCCAGTAGTTCCCGGTTGACTCGCGCCCAGCTTGTTGGACTGCGGAGTAAACCTTTAAAATCAATTTTTATCTCTTCCACTGCTGTTAACCATTCTCCTCACGGATAAAAATGAAATTTGGTCCCTATTTTTTTGACAGGATATTTTAACAAATGGTAGGCTATTTAGTGAGCGGTCCTTAAATTTTGACTAACAGGAGGCAGTTATGCGTAAAAAGATATTTATAATTCACGGACTGGGAGAAAAAGAAGGACTGGGAAAAGAATCGGGTGGCGACCTGGATACGGTGGCCTCCAACACTTTTTATGGAGCCTGGATGAATACCCAGGTGGAAGGCGAAGCAACTTACGGTGAGGATTATGAATTTGATTTTGTTAATTATTCCGAGGGGATGCGCCACCTTGATGTTCACGAGGGTTGTGACGTATATCTGCCTGATTTCCCGATTGACGCCCTTGCCCCCCGCCTGGAATTAAACCGGGTAAAACGAGAGGAAGAGGTGCCGCTGCGCACAGAAATTTATGAAGAATTTGAAAAAATAAGGAATCTTTTTCTGTCCGAACCGGAAGTTTATCCGGAAGAATGGAAAGAAGCCTACAACGACCTGTTGAAAAATTTACGCAAGGTAAAGAGTGAACGTAAATTTTATGAAATAAAAATGGCCCGGGAGTATGCTGGCTTGCTTGAACCGATTGCCCGGCAGATTAAAGAAGACGGCGGGGCCAGTGAAGCAATTGATCTGCTGGCTGAAAAACTGGTCGGGGAGGAGTTTGAGTCTGCCCGGGAAGAGTTGAAAGGAATAATAACTTCCAACCTTAAACGGGATATCGTGGGGGATATGCCCCAGCAGTTTGTAGAGGAAAGGTTGCTTATCTCCGACTCTTCAAGTTTTGATTACGGATGTAAAGGGCGACTTGACTGGCGGGAACAATTGATGGGGATCTGGGTGGAAGCGGTGTCAGCTTATGTTAGCACCTGTTTCTTAATCAGTAACGTTGAGGATAAACTTCCGGACGGAGCCCGCGGAGATTTTGCTGAATGGTTGCAATCAATTAAGGATTTTGTTCTTGAGTATAATGGGGAACTGTTGGATTTGCTGGAAAAAATCCACGAAGCAAATACGGAAAACGAGAACGTGCAAAAAATGCTTGAACACGTGCGGACGGTTAACTCTTTCTGGCAGAAGCTTTCCTATGACTGGATTCTTGAGAATTACGAGCCCCTGGAGAACGAACTGCTTGTCCAGGTTACGGAAAGTGAATCGGGCCGCCCCGTCACCGACCTGGAGGTGGTTTTTAACGTCAGCCAGGGCGAGGTGAGTTTATCTCCCCTCCAGGATCCTGAAAAACAAGTGCAGAGCATGGCGGCTCAGACCGACGAGAACGGCGCCGCCCGGGTTGTAGTTAACGGGGCTGAGGAAGCGCAGGATTTTGGGGTGACCGCCACTCATAACGATATTGATTTCCTCACTTATCCGGAAGATCTTAAACTTGGAGAAAAATATTTGGACGAACACCCCGATCCCGATTCTATCGAACTCAGCCTGGTTGAATACCTGAGTGAAGATTCTTCTTCAACCCGGGAAAGTATAAACATGGATCGATTTGAAGATGGCGATATAATTCCCGCCCGGCGAGCTATTGAACTGCAGTGTGATCTTATAGAGGACGATATCCGCTACCTGGCGGAGAATGATGTTAACCTGGTCCGGGTTGATGATCATCATCCTTATACTCCGCCAATTCTCGAGCGGTTGAAGTCCTTGAAGGAGGAGGGACTGATTGAAGCGGTAAATATTGCCAGTTTGCCCCGGGGAGAGGATGAACCGGCGGAAGAACAGGTCTGTGGGGCGGATTTGATTTATGATCAATTTATCAAGGATAAGCCGGCGGATTGTCCGGCAATGCAGCGGCTGCAGCAGGAAGCCCATTACCAGGACCTGCATATAAAAGAGTCGGAACTGGCCATCGAGATTTCAAAACTCATCGGGTCAAAATACAATAAAATTGAGATGGTCAGGGGCCTGATGGAAGCGGAAACTGAGTCGGAAATGGATAATATTCTTTCCATCCAGGGCTGGGACAAGGCGGTTCGTAAATATGAAGAGGGACTGGATAAAGTCCTGCCCCGGGTGGAAAAAACTCTTTATAATGCTCAGCTTATCGATCCCCCTGAGGACGGTGATTACACCACCGAAGTTGGCTGGAAAAAATTTATGCGTCCCCTGGAGATGATTTTTGGTAGCCAGGAGCAGAAAGAGCAGGTGGTGAAGGAATTATATGCGAACAATTCTGATCGCGCGGTGGATATTTACAGTGCCATATCTCCGTTCTGTGATCCGGAAAAGGGCGAGCCAAACATCAACGTGGCTTCCGCCCTCAATTACCTGACCCGTCGCTATCAGATGGATTATTATTTTTATGCTTACGGTTCGTTTTTGTTTTCCACCCGGCGCGTGAACGAAGATGGGTATACTATTGATTTGAGTAACCTGGTCAGTAAAATTGGTAGTCCTTCCGACGGGGGACACGCCGCGGCCGCCACTGGTTCGCCGGAAAATAATCCCGGTTTCCCCCGCGAGCGTTTTGAAAAAGTTTCGGACACTAACTTTGCCGAATATCTGTATTATATTTTTGACATTGTTACCGATGTTACCGGACTTGAACTGCTAAAAATAGAGGAACAATATCCCGAGGAGCTGGAACCCGGGATGGATCAGATATTGAACCGGCTGGAACGGGGAGTATATAACCTCAGGCTCAGTTCCGACGAAGGAATGGCGAATATTTGCGTGGCCAAGGGACTGTATACCGACGAAGATGAACCTAACCTGACCATGCCCCTGGCCCTGGCGCATCTCAGTCAGACTTATCCGTTTGACTATTTTTTCTACTGCCAGTCGCCGGCCAAGCTTTTTCTGCGTAATTTGACCGATTCCCGGGAGATGCTTGACCTGGATGAAATTGCCCGGGGACTGGGGACCTTCAGGGACGGTGGCCATCAGCGGGCCGCTTCCTGTCAGCCTAAGTTTAACGCTAAATTTGATCGGGATTCCTTTCCCTATATAAATCAGAAAAATTTTGGTAATTATGTTAAATATTTGGGTAAACGACTGGTTGAAGAGTTTGATTTTGATCAATACCATGTGAAAGCATATTAATAATTCTGGCGGTGAAAGTATGGAGATAACAGAGGCTGATATCGAAAAATATAAGGCAAGAGTTGAAAACGATCGAATGACTCTGTTAAGTGACGTAGTTAATATCAGTGAGGTCCCGGCGCCCACCGGCGAGGAGGACGCCAGGGCTGAAATTTTAATTCAAAAGTTTCGGGAAATTGGTGTGGATAACGTCTACAGGGATTCGGAAGGAAATGTAGTTGCCCACGCCAAAGAGCGCGATGTGCCCGCTGTCTGTGTGACTGCCCATCTTGATACTGTTTTTGAGAAGTCGGTAAATCACACGGTCACTATTGATGATCAATTCATCTCCGGCCCCGGGGTGGGCGATGATAGCCTGGGGCTGGCCACTTTGCTGTCCATGCGCCGGCTGTTGCCCGAAAATGAACCGGGAAACCTGATTTTTGTTGCCACCACCGGCACCGAGGGCCGGGGGAACTTAAAGGGAAGTCGTTATTTTGTTGAAAATTGCCGCGAGGACATCGGCTGTGTTTTCTGCCTGGAAGGCCACGGACTGGGGCGGATTGATCACTGGTCGCTGGGGACGGTTCGTCTGCAGGTCACCGGTCGAAGTGAAGGCGGGCACGTCTGGCGGGATGAAACCGGGCAAAATCCGATCAGCGTGATGAGTCGATTGATTGATAAAATTCATTTAGTTGAAGAAGAGTTTGAAGAAGATGATAATTTTAGCATTATCAATGCTGGAATGATTGAGGGGGGAACGGCGTTCAATACGGTTCCTTATAGCTGTGAACTCAGTCTCGAGATTCGTTCGGATGATGAGGATTTGTTGAGTGAAATGAGCAACCGGGTTTTAAACGTGGTTCATGAGGTTGAAGAGGCTACTTCAATTGATATGGAGGTTCAGGAGGTTTCCCGGCGACCGGTTACCGGGCTTTCGGAAGACAACTGGTTTATTGATGAAGTGGAAGCCGTCCATTCTCAACTTGGAATAGACAGTATCCTGGGACCGGCTTCTTCGGACAGCTGCATTTTTCTAAACGCCGGTCTGCCAACTGTCACTCTTGGATTAGCGAGGGGAGAAAACAGGCACAGGACTTCGGAAAGAGTTTATATCGATACCTTGCCCGCGGGCCAGCTGCAGGTCCTGCTGGCTGCCGTAGGGGCTGCCCGCCGGCTTAACAACTCCGATACCTGAATTAAAATCGAAAATAAAAGAACACTTATTGAATAGATTTGAGTTTCCTGGCCCGACTTGACCGGCCAATCCCCAACTCGGCGCCACAACGCCCGTCATTGCCGGGCTTGACCCGGCAATCCATTTTGATTTTATTTTTGGGACTTTAAACTGAAGTTTGATTAAAACCGTCTATTAGAATAAGAACAAGAGATGTTTTTATACAATTTTTTGGACCTTAAACCTGGTAGTGCTGAATTAAATTTTCCCGGTCAGCCTTGTTCAAATCCTTGAGCTCTGCCTTGAGCCGGTAGTTGAAGTCTCTTTTTTTAGTTTTTTTACATTCTGATAGTTCGGCATCGTGGGGGAGAATTTGAATTTTTTGTGTTTTGAAAAATATTTCAGTTTCCATCTGTTCTTTGTCGGGTAGCGATCGTGCATTTTTATCCTCCGTCAGGATAGTTAGCTTGTTTTGTTCTTTATCAAATCGGACTGCCTCTCCTTCAAAAAGTCTTACCCCTTCAGCGGTTCGGATTCCCACTTTCAGGGGCTGGACCTTTTTTTGGCTTTTTTT
>JBNJDC010000042.1:0-8589 GCA_051744565.1 bacterium | reverse complement strand
AAAATTTTGATTAATTTTTTTCGATAAACATCCGATAAATTCAAGTAGTGAAGACAATATTTTTAAACGAGGCGAACCAAGGACGGTTCGCTAGATTTTCCACGGAGGTTTGATAGTGGAGGAATAAATAAAATGCTTTCCGGTATCGACGGAACAGGACAGAATATTGAAAGTTCAGATGAAGATTCAAATGAAATGCTTTCCGGTGTCCACGGAACAGGACAGAATATTGAAAGTTCACCAGAATCCCGTGTTTCCGACGGTACTGAAGATTCCAATAAATTTATGAAACTTCTCCTGGAACAGCTCAAGAACCAGGATCCGATGAATCCGATGAGCAACGAAAAGTTTGTCGGGCAGATGGCCCAGCTTACCACGCTTGAAAAGATGAATTCTCTTGCCAGTGATGTCGATAAATTGGCTAAATCAAAACAATCCGATAAATTTATGAATTTGCTTGGTTCCCATGTAAATGCCACTACTGCGGACAATGCCCAGGTTGAGGGCCAGGTACGGAGTGTCAAATTTACGGAAGCGGGGGCTGAGATAAATATTGGCGGCCAGGAATTATCTTCTGAAGAAATTACGAAAATTAGTCTTCCGGGGTTGGAAGAAACTGGAGGGGAAGAAACTGGAGGGACTGAATAGGAAGTATTTGGAGGTAACTCGGAGAGGATAAGGGCCTCCCGATGGATGGTTTTAAATAAATTAGACGCAGTTTAAATACAGCTATAGACAAACAACTTTTGATGGAGGTCTTGGAAAATGGTTACGCGTTCATTATTTACCGGTGTCAGTGGTTTACAGTCCCATATGACCAAGATGGATACGTTGAGTGATAATTTAAGTAACATTAATACGCCAGGGTTTAAGAAGTCCCAGACTATTTTTAAATCATTTCTGTCGGAAAGCATGTCATCTGCTTCCCGGCCGACGGAATCGAGGGGGGGAACTAATCCCCAGCAGATTGGACTGGGAGTTCAAGTGGGCACCATTAACAAGGACATGAGCCAGGGCCAATTGCAGCGGACGGGAGTTAACACGGATTTGGCCGTCCAGGGGGAAGGTTTTTTCGAAGTCCGGGAGAGCGGGGGAAGTAATTCCCTGTTTACAAGAGCCGGTTCCTTTCAAATTGACGCCAATGGCCGGCTGGTGGATCCGTCTAGCGGGAACGTTGTCCAGGGGTTTAATTCAACCGTTGAAGACGGAGAAATTAATTTTAATCCGGATACGGCCACGGTTGATGACATACAGATTTCTTCTGACCAGGAGGTTATTCCCGGGGAAGCAACAACTCAACAGGAGTTCTCCGGTAACCTGGGCGCTGATGCGGATAAAGGGATTGATCCGATAACCGTGGATTTTAGAGAATCGGCGGTTAAATTTGAATTTGAACGTTACCATCCCGTGGAGAAGATGTATAAATTTAGCGCCAAGTGGTCGGAAAATCCACCCTCCGGGAAACAGGTGGGCGATGATGTGACTGACCAGGTAACCGGGAGGAAACTGCAGGGTTTAATGCAGTTGAATGAAGACAGGCAGGTAACAGACATCTATAAGAATCCTGATCTAAGCGGGAATATAGGAGCGGCCCGGGTGGAAACTGATCGTGACAACGCGGGTGAATTTAATATCAGAGAAGATGAAATGAGTATTCGCGATCAGAAGGATTTTATGCAGGATCTTGACCCGGATGTTACCGATCAGTATCGAATTTTATTTGGAGAGGAGGGCACTGATACTTCCATCGACAATCCTCCAGATGCTTCAGGAGATTCTGAGCGTTTTATTGTTCAATGGCGAGATTCGGACGGTTCCTGGAGGGATTTTGAACTTCACGATGGTGGAGGAGACAATAGTTTTAACAATGTCACAGGGAATGAATACGGCGAGGTTGGTGAGGATTTTGTCCTTCACCGCGATTCTGGTATGGGAGCCGGAGGGGACGAGCGTGTAGGAGAAATTCGAATCAACAGTGATTTCTGGGGCGATACTGACCCCGATTCAATTCAGGCGGGAGATAAAATTTATTTCCAGGCCCACAAGGGCGACGAAAATGAGATTCTGCAGCAGAGCGGGGAGGAGTTGAGAAAAGAATTTCGTTGGGGGGGATCAAGTAGTAATGCATCTGGTGTGCTCCGCGCCAGTAAACCGGAAAAAATCGATGGTGGAGGTACTCTTGATTCGGTTTTTAACTATGATGAACAAAATATCGATGATTTGCTTGATACAAGTACTGACCACAATGATATAGATAATTATGAATTTGATATTAATTTCACGGGAGCCAATACATTTGAGGTTACATCTCCCGGTGCCGGTGCTGGAGATTCTATTGTTAACCAAGACGGATCTGCAGCGATGAGTACTGATAATGATCAACAGTTGTTTCTCAACGACCCGACGGATCCCGCCAATGAACTGGGAATTTCTATTTCGGCTGAAAATTGGAACGATACTGATGACCAAACGGAAATACAATTCCAGTTGACCGAGGCCCGCTCTTCGGACAGCGGGCGGCCGTTCATGATTGCGGCGGATGGAGACGGAGCAAAAACCGCTCTTTTTGCTCCCAGCGGAGGTAGTAATGAATCGGATCAACCATCCAGTATTAATTTTGCTCCCAATTTGAATGATACCTCCGGAATTTTTGATGATGAAGAATTAGTGGCTGAAAATGGTTCGGCGGCGGAAGCCCAGGCTAAGACCGACGATGAAGTCCAGATTGCTACCTCCTCGGATGTTTATGATTCACTGGGGGAGCAGCATACCCTCTCCTACCGCTTTGAGAAAAAATCGTCCAGCGAGTGGATATGGCATGCGGAAAATCCCACTCCCGTTGATTCTGAAAACCCGAAAATGGCCGGTTATGGCCGGCTTGAATTTGATTCCCGGGGAAACCTGGAACGTTCTGAAACTTTTGAAGCAAAGACAGCCCAGGAGCAGCCGCCACCGGGGCCGGATGGCGATTTGGATCTTGAACGGGTGTATTTTAATCCCCCGGAAGGTGAACTGCAGTCGGATCCCAGTGATCCGGACAGTCAAAACCAGGACCAGGGAGCGGAGCCGGTCTCTATTCTCCCGGATTTTTCCGATACAACACAATTTGCCGGGGAGTCGGATGTTGAAATTACCGACCAGGATGGAACGTCCCGGGGGCGACTTGAATCGCTTGATTTTGACGAGAGCGGGATCCTGAACGGATCCTATGATAATGGAGACACCGAGTCGCTTGCCCAGGTTGTTTTAACCAACTTCCGGAATCCGGAGGGGCTTGAAAAGTCCGGCGGCACCTATTTTGCCCAGTCGGCTAACTCCGGTATCCCCACCCGGGGAACTCCGGGAGCTGGTGGACGAGGTACCATTACTCCCGGAGCCCTGGAACGGTCAAACGTGGATATGTCGACGCAGTTTACTCAGCTCATATCAACTCAGCGGGGCTTCCAGGCCAATACGAAGACGATTCAGACTACCGACCAGATGATCCAGCAACTTCTGCAATTACGATAATAGCTGAGCGCAGGAAATAATTAATCGGTTGGCGGTTGTTTATTACAATAACGGGTAGAAGCTGGTATTATAAAAATAAGGGATGTATTTAAGAAGGAAATAAATTCGAGGTTGGTAATCTATGGACATAAGTAGTATTCTGGCGCTGATTGGTACTTTTGGCGTTATTTTGATTGGAATGTTTATTGCCGGTCAAATAACAATGTTTGTGGACCCGGCCTCGGTGTTTATTGTTATCGGGGGAGGTATCGGGGCCTTTTTTCTCTCCTATCCGCTTGATAAATGTCTTAAATTTTTATCAGTTATAAAAATGGTTTTTACCAAGCAGCAGCTTGATGTTGATGAGGTTCGACCGGTAATGGTCAGTTTTGCGGAGAAGGCCCGCCGAGAAGGGTTGCTGGCCCTGGAGGACGATCTGCAGGAGCTGGATGACGAGTTTCTGCGCAAGGGGATCCAGCTTGTCGTTGACGGGACGGATCCGGAACTGGTTGAACAGATTATGCGCACCGAGCTCGAACAGATAGATGAAAGACACAGTTTTGGCTCCGGAGCAATGGTCCACATGGCCGGGTTATTTCCCGCCCTGGGAATGATTGGGACTCTAATCGGGTTAGTAACTATGCTGGCCCAGATGGATAATCCGGATGCCCTGGGACCGGCGATGGCCGTTGCCTTGATTACCACCTTGTACGGGGCCATCCTGGCCAATGTAGTCTGTGCGCCGATGGGCGAGCGGTTGTCCAGTAAGAATAATAAAGAACTGCTGCAAAAAGAGCTGATGATTGAGGGAGTGCTGGCCATCCAGGCCGGGGAGAATCCCAGGATTGTGGAGGAAAAGCTCAAAGCATATTTACCCGAGAGTAAGATATCCGAAGAAGAATCCGGGGAGGAATAAAAGATGGGGGACGACAACGGCGACGACGGTGGTGAATCACGTTGGTTGACCACCTACGGGGATGCCATGACCCTGTTGCTTACCTTTTTTGTTGCCCTGCTTTCCATGTCCACCATTGAGGAGGAATCTTTCCAGTTAACTATCAGCTCTTTTCGGGGGGCGGTGGGATTTCTGAATGCCGGGCGGACGCTGGCCCCGGGCGAGTTGATGGACATGGGCATTAATGTTCACGAGTTGAGTGAGGCAGAAACCACCGTTGCCGAAAATATCCCCCGGGATATTGAGCAGATGGCGGAAGCTGAAGCAGAAGCGAGTGTTGAACAGGATGAACGGGGAATTGTGATCCAGGTGACGGATCAGCTGCTGTTTGAATCGGGCCAGGTGGAATTAACACCGGCCGGGAGAACTTTTCTCAGCCGGGTGGCCCAGTTTTTAAGCGCCTCCCGTTTCCAGGATCGGGCAATTCGGATAGAAGGGCATACTGATAATGTTCCGCCGACTAATTATGCCAGTAACTGGGAAATTTCGGTGCTCCGGTCTACAAATGTTGTTCGACATTTCGTGGAACGGGAAAATTTACCACCGCAGCGATTTTCGGCCGTGGGCTTTGGTCAGACCCGGCCGATTGCCAGTAATGAGACGGAGGAAGGCCGGGCTCAAAATAGAAGGGTTGAGATTGTGCTGCTTCGTGACGATATACAAAGTAAGGGGTTTCAGCGCGGGGGGAGATAATTTTGCCCTGTAATATAATAATTTAGAGGAGGAACAATTAAGATGCCTGAAGAAGAAGTGCTTGGCGAAGAAGAGGCTACTGCTGAAGAAACCGGTGAACAGGAGGCCGACGGGGGAGGCGCAGGTGGTCTTCTGGATTTTAGCGATGGTCTGATGGATTCGCTGGCTGTAAAATTATTAACCGGGGCTATTGTTTTAGTTGCTATTGTGCTGATTGTTATCGGAGTCAGCCACTATATGATGGAATCTATGCTCACGGGGACATCTCCCCAGCAGGAAAGCGGCGGGGAAGTAGAATCTGAAGAGCCCGGTGGCGGCCGGGAGCCAATGAATACTATGAAACTGGAAAATGATTTCATGATTTCCAAGGAAAATCCGAGAACAAACCGGATGCGGACCTTAAAAATTACGATTCATCTTGGTTTTCGGGAGGGAGCCGGGGCGCTTACATCGGAATTAGAGGAGCGCATGCCCCAGATTAGGGACAGGATTTATTCTATTCTTGGCAATAAATCTTTTGAGGAACTTAATTACGAGAATATGTCCAGTTTGAAGGATGAAATTCGAACTGAAATTAATACGTTGCTGGTCAGTGAATACCGGGTCCAGGAAGTATTCTTTTCCGAGTTGATGATCCAATGAATTACAAACCAGGTTTAAAGGTTGATCGGTAATGCCAGATGAAGACGATGTCCTCGGCCAGGACGAGATCGATGCTCTTCTTGGTGAACTCGACGAAGGCGAGGAAGAGAGCGGTGGTGGAGTCGAGGAAGTAGCCACCTCGGAATCAACCGATAAATCTTCGGGAACCCCCTCGGCCGAACCGGACGATAAATTCAAGGATCGAAATATAAAAACTTATAACTTCAAGCGCCCCGATAAGTTCAGCAAAGATCAGATTCGTACGCTGCAGATGATCCATGAATCTTTCGCTCGAACAACAACAACTGAACTTTCCGCCCAGCTTCGCTCGTTGGCCAGCCTTACGGTTGCCTCCGTTGATCAGCTCAGTTACGAGGAATTTATGAAGGTGGTTCCCAACCCGACTACTCTTGGTGTCCTGGACATGGAGCCGCTGGATGGCAAGGCAATATTTGAAATGGATCCCGCGCTTGTCTTTCAGATAGTTGACCGGCTGTTCGGGGGAACCGGCTCAACCTCGCCCACGAATCTGGAGCGGGAACTTACCGATATAGAGCACAGCGTGATTGAAAGAATCTTTATGAGTATTCTGAATAACCTGCGGGAGGCGTGGGAAGAAATAATTGAACTGCGGCCCCGCCTGGAGCAGATTGAATCAAATCCGCAGTTTGTTCAGATTGTTCCGCCCAACGACATGGTTGTTTTGATAACTTTTGACACTCAGATCGGTGATGTGGAGGGAATGACCAATTTATGTATTCCTTATGTAATCCTGGGGCCGGTAATAAACAAGCTTTCGGCAACTTTCTGGTACAGTTCAGCCAGTCATGAACTGACGGACGATCAAATTGAAAGACTCCGGGAAAAAATTGATTACGTGGAAGTTCCGGTCAGTGTCGAGGTGGGGAAAACAAAACTGGAAGCCGGTGAAATACTGGATCTTGAGGAAGGAGATATTGTAAAGCTGGATACGGGTCTTGACGATCCTTTTAAGTTAATAATTAACGGCCGGGAGAAATTCCTCTGCAAGCCCGGTCAGCGGGGGCAAACCAGGGCGGTCCAGGTAATTGAGCCCCTGGAAGAAGAAGAATTCATAGCTAACATTATCAATGATTTGAAAGACGAAATTTTAGAAGATGAATTAGAAGGCGAGGCGATCTCCAGTGGCAGATGACGATGTTCTTTCCGACGACGAAATAGAAGCACTGCTTGATGAAGAAGAAGGTGGAGGCGGTGATGCCGGCGGCGGTGACGCGGGTATGAATATGGAAAGGGTGCGCGAGGTTTACGAGGAAATTGCTGAAACTGTGGAAAATATCCTGGCCACGATACTAAGCCGGGAAGTGGAATCACGACTGATTGAATGTGTGATGATGAATAAAGGTGAGCTCCAGGAGGCACTGGACGAGCAAAACTGGGTTGTGGTCAGCTCGGAGCTGGCCGGTGATCTCTCGGGAACTGCCCGGTATGTTCTTCCGGAAAATATAGCCCTGCAGATGGCCGACGTAATGATGGGCCAGGAGGGTGAAAGCCCCCCGGAAGAGTTTGATGACGTTTATGAAAGTGCAATTGTTGAGATGTACAACCAGCTGGTTAACTCCCTGGCTACTAAATTGAATGAACTTACGGGGGCAGAAATTGAACTGAAGCCTCCGGAAAGTGAAGTGGTGGAAACTTCAGAATTTTACGATGAAATTGGCGATGGGGAGTTTCTCTGGGTTGAATATACTCTTTCGGTGGAAGAACTTTTTGACTCCGGTTCATTTTTTGAACTGCAGCCCGCTTCTGTGGCTGAAATGCTGGCTAATTCGGGCGAAGAACCCGCTGAAGAACAACCGTCTGAAGCCCCGGCCGAAGAACAGACGCCTAAGGCACAGTCAACCGCTGATGGCGGCGGGAAGGCGGATGGGGAAAAAGAAGTAAAAAATGTAGATTTTCCCCAGTTTGACGCCACTGAAGGTGATAAACCCGTTGGTAACATTAATATGCTTATGGACGTGCCGATGGAAGTTTCGGTGGAACTGGGGCGGACAAACCTGCAGGTGAAAGAAATCCTGAACCTGGGGGCCGGATCAATTATCGAACTGGACCGTCTGGCCGGTGAACCGGTGGACTTGCTTATTAACGGTCGCCTGGTTGCCCGGGGCGAGGTTGTTGTTATTGATGAAAATTTTGGCGTCCGGGTAACCTCTATTGTCTCTCCGATGGAAAGAATTAAGTAAACCCTGAAAAAGTATTTGCATTAGCCCTGGTTTTCTATTATATTTATTAAGCAAGTGACGAATGGGAATCGTCTGTGTGCTGCAAAATGGAATGTGAATCGTAACTGATTGCGAATGGAAAGGGGAAACAAGTATGTTTACCCGCCAGGGTATGGCCTGTGTTGTACTGGTATTGTCTCTTCTGCTGGTTTTTCCTTCCTTAACTGCAGCCCAAGAAAATAATTTTAATTCTGATGACTACCTTTCCGGGGAACTCTCTACCGATACCGTTGCAGCGGACACGGATTTTGGCGCAAAGACCGAATTTAACGGTTCCGGTGAAGCCGGGGTGGATTTGTTCTGGTTAATATTGAAGATATCCGGTGTCCTCGTATTTATCAGCGGAGGTATTTACGGGCTGGCCCGTCTATTAAAAAGCTCGGGGTTGGCCGGGGGGAACAACGATTTTATGCAGGTTATTTCTTCCCTTTCCGTGGGCCAGGAAAAATATTTGCAGGTTGTAAAAATAGGCAAACAATTTCTTGTAATTGGAGTAACCGATGGTTCAATAAACAGGGTCTGTGAAATAAATGACGGTGAAACAATCCA
>JBNJDC010000041.1:0-8593 GCA_051744565.1 bacterium | reverse complement strand
TGATATTAACACGGCCGATGCCTCCCGGTTAAATGAATTGCCCGGGGTCGGTGAGGTAACAGCGGGTAAAATTGTAAAATACAGGGAAAAGTACGGAGAATTTGCCCGGCCTGAAGATATAGAAAAGGTGACCGGTATTGGACCGACTACATTTAAAAAAATGAAGGACAGGATTGAGGTTTCTTCTGTCTCCGGCGTTCAATCACCGCGGGAAAGTTCTTCCGGGGGGAAGGTTAATATAAATCGTGCTTCGGCGGAGGAACTGGAACAATTGCCGGGAGTGGGAGTAACTTATGCGGAACGAATCGTTGAATACCGCAGTAAACACGGTTCTTTTTCTTCCCTTGATGAATTGACCAGGGTGTCGGGGATTGGTCCGGTGACAGTCAGTAAATTGCGCAGTGAAGCGGAAATTTAAGCCGGGTGGTAATTTATGAGTGACGAACGGTTTGCTGATTATGAAAAAAATAAATCCGAAAGTTCCGAGGAAGAATCACTTGCGGGCTGGGGAATAATTTTTGGTTTGTTTGTTGTAGCAGCCGGTCTCTGGTTCTATGCTATTCCAGCTTATGTACACCTCTGGTTGCGTGGCTCACAGCCGACCGCCAGGGGCGAATATGAAATTCCCGGTGATGGTACAATCCCGGGTCGCCGTCCCGGTGAAATGGCGGTTGTTTTCTTGGATGTTGGTTATGGCGACGGGATTTTAATCCAGGCTCCGGATAATACGACTTCATTAATTGACGGCGGTGAAGGTAATAACCCGGTAGAGGAAGAAGTGGAGGCTTATGATTGGGCTTATGAACTTTATTTGCCTTTATTTGATCGGCTGGGAATTACGCACCTGAATAATATGATTAACCTTGTCCCGGTCAGCCACCACATGGGGGTTCAACCGGATTTAGTTGCCCATGAACTTGTTGAGGTAGAAGAATCGTATTTAACCGGCTATCCGGCATCTTTTGTTAATTATCAGCAGCTTGAAATTGAAGCTCGAAATGCTGATGTTCCCGTCAAAGAACTAAAGGAGGGCCAGCAAATTGATTTTGGCCCCGCAATTAAAAGTGAAGTAATTTATGGCCAGGCTGACAATCCGGCACCGGCTGAAGCCAGCCATGTTATCTATTTAAAATATGGCGAGGTTAGTCTGTTGCTTCCCGGTGATTTACCGGTGGACTTTGAAAAAGAGATGGTGGTTGAATGGGGAGAAAATTTGCAGGCCGATGTTTTAAAAGTAGGCAATCACGGCCACCGTGATTCTACTTCAATGGAATTACTTGAATTTGTCAACCCCTCCCAGGCCGTAATTTCGTTAGGGGAGCAAAATCCGATATTTGCCCCCGCCGAGGAAGTTCTTAAACGTCTGAGCCGGGCCGGGGTGAGTAGAACCAGTATCTACAGGACGGATAAACAGGGACATATTATTATGTATACCGACGGCCGTAAAGTTCGCTTTCGAACCGGTGCTTTTCCTTTCCTGTAAAAACTCAGGACTGAGTCCACAAAAGGTATTTAAATTATTAGTGAGAGATTGTATCATTTTAATAAGCTTGAAAAATTATTTTTTTAAGGAGGTATGATTTATGAGGAAGATTTTGATTTTATTGTTGAGTTTTTCGGTGATATTTGGAGTTGCTGCCTGCGGGGGAGGAGAAGAAGAACCCGAAACAGCGGGTATGGAGGAAGAAACAGTCCCCGCTGAACCGAATACGCAAACGGAGTCGGCTCCTGAGGCCGAGCCAGCTCCTGAGGCCGAGCCAGCTCCTGAGACAGCAGAACCTGCGTCCGAGCAGACGGAAGCAGAACCATCCGAGGGTGCTTCCGAGTCGGAGACAGAAAGTTCGGAATCAGGAGACGCAGTAGAAGTTTCCGGAGTGGATATAAATTCTGCTTCCGCGTCCGAATTATCCCAGCTGAACGGTGTTGGAGCGGTTACCGCCCAGAGTATTGTTGATTACCGGGATGAAAACGGTCCTTTTGGCAGTGTTGAAGAACTGGACGATGTCTCCGGTATTGGTTCGGCGACCGTTGAAAATATTAAGAACACCGGTGCGACGGAAGAGACGGATGACGGTGATGATGATTCGGAAGAAGAGACAGAAACTTCCGGAGACCCGATTAATGTTAATTCCGCCAGCCAGAGTGAACTGGAATCTCTTACCGGAATCGGTCCCGCTTATGCTGAAAACATTGTTAATTACCGGGAAGAGGAAGGTGAGTTTGATTCAGTCGACGACCTCACCAATGTTAACGGTATTGGTCCGGCAACTCTGGATAAAATTCGCAGTGAAGTTACTGTGGAGTAAATTGAATAGCTAAATTTAATTTTTAGCCGGATATAGCCCCGTTCCCGTTTCAGCGGGAGCGGGGATTTATTTTTTTGTAGAATTGAGAGTGGGGGTCTGATGAATATAAATGCTTACCTGGACAGCCTGCCGCCTGAACTGGCGAACAGATTTGCCCGCCGGATTAAGAAAATTCCCAACAGGAAAATTGTTGAAAGTTTAATTTTAGAGCCCTGGCCTTTAAACCACCAGCAATTAAGGGCCCTGTTGCACGATTATTTAAATGGCCCGCCGCTCTTGATTCTGGCTGGGGCGGGCAGTGGAAAAACGGCTGTGATGACTCGCCGGATTGCCTGGCATATTCTGTCCGGTGTTTCGCCCGAAAGTATTATTGCATTGACCTTCACCCGGCGCGCGGCCCGGGAAATGAAGGACCGGGTTATCGCCAGGTTAGAAAATTGTGTCGGATATCTGCCGGCAAAGGCGCAAAAATATTTTCAAAATATCCTGAATAATATGGAATACAAATCGTGGATTACTACCTATCATTCGGCCTGCTGGCGCCTTTTGAATCAAAAATTACCGAATACTGATTCTCCAGTTTTTTGTCAGTACAACAAAAAGTTTCAAAGCGGACTCACCTTGTTAACACCAGAGGAAAGAAATACAATTTCTTTCCGCCTTTCCCGGCAGCTGGGAAATACGCAAAGGACAACAGAGGAAATTATAATTCGCTCCCGGGACCATCGTGATCAATTTAAAACCACCAAGCAGCTATTTAGGGAGAGCAATTCGGATATAGATTATGAGACAGCCCGTTTCATGAAAGAATATAAAGAATTTAAGATAGACAATAATTTATTTGACCTGCAGGATATTATTACTGTTTCTGCCCGGCTGCTCCGGGGGAATGAAGATGTGCGCCGGTTTTTTCAATCTAAATTTTCCTGCCAGCTTGTCGATGAGTTTCAGGATACTTCCCTTGCTCAACTTACTTTTCTTGCCCGCCTGGTTGACGACAGGAAGGCTATCTGTGCGGTGGGCGATGATTACCAGGCCATCTATGAATGGCGGGGAGCGCGTCCGGATTTGATTCGAAAATTTGAGAAATTTTTCCCCGGCCGTCGAAAAATCAAATTGAATTATAATTATCGTTCCTGTGGCAGGATCCTATTTACCGCCCTGGAGTTGTTTCCCCGGCGAATGATTGCAGAGAAGCGCGATTTGCATCCGACGAGAAAATTAGCTGATGGTCAAATAAATTACGGAGATCATCTGATAAAATTTGAAGCCAAAACTCGCCGCGAAGAGGCAGAGTATGTAGCTTATGAGATTGCAAGGCTGGTTAACAAGGAGGGTTGTTCCCCGGGGGATTTTGCTATTTTTTATCGCAACCAGGCCCAGAAGTATCCTTTTGTAAAGGCCCTGAAAAATGAAAGTATACCCCTGGAATTGGTGGGAACGGGCCGGTTCTTTAACCAGCAGGTTCCCCGTGTTCTTTTGAATCTGGTCCATCTGCTGGTTGAAATTGCAAAAATTAGCCGGGACGGTAAGCCCCGCGGCGGCCAGTTTGGTTTCAAAAGTGACATGGCCCTTGAAAGGTGGTGGTCGGCGGCTCTGGAAAAGGAAGATGGAGCGGGAGAGCCACCCGACTTTTCAACACTTGTGAATGAGAAAAAATGGGATAAATTTTTGGACTCCTGCGCTCCTTCAACAAAAATTGACTTTCAGCAAACGAGAAAATTACTTTTTGAATGGTCGCGTGAAATATTCACCGGCGGTTATTTTAACGATCTACTTCCTTCCATTAAGAAAAAACTACGATTATACCGGGATAGAAAGCTATTAAATCAATTTAGACGGTTCAAAAATTGGCTTGTCAATATGGATTTTGCTCCCGGCAGCAGGGGCTTGATTCAGATCCGGGATGAAGCTGTTCTGGAAAACCCTTCAATAACTGCGGAGAAAGAAACCGAGCGAGAAGCTGTTCGTTTGATGACCCTACATTCCTGTAAGGGACTGCAGTTTAAAAATGTATTTATAGTCGGACTTGAGGACGGCATTTTGCCGGCTGCTTGTGCCCTTAAAGACAAAAGAAAAATAGAAGAGGAAAAAAGGTTGTTATATGTAGGAATAACCCGGGCTCAAGATGAATTGTATTTTAGTTATGCGCTTAAACTCAAGGACCGGTCCGGGTGGCAGAAACCAAGTCGATTCCTGGAGAAAATACCCTCTGATTATTTACATTTTCGTCCCGCCCGTCTTAAATATTCGGAAAGGTTCCGTCGTTTTTTCAATATTTAAACGGCGCATAACTTTCCCCGGTTATTTTGCTCTTTGCACAAGGTTTTAGAATTTATATATTTTACTGACAAACTTTTTTCTATTCAAACTTTCCAACTGAAGTCTGCCGGGCCAGGTTCGCCTCTGGCAAACTGCTGGCGGTTCTGCAAACCCGGAAAAATTTGTTGAGTAATATCGGTTATACCCTTATCCTTTGGGGATTATCACTGGCTTTAGGAAAGGATGAACTGTTATCTGGCAAATTTTTGCGGTAATCTGTATGGTGGCTTTTGCTGTTCAGAACCTGGTTATAAAAGCTACTTCTTCCCGGGATACAAATCAATTTTTAGTTTTCTGGTTTATGATGGCCGGGGCGGTGCCGGTGCTGTTTGGATTCTTTATTATTTTTGGGCCCCACCACTATGAACCGGAACTACCGTTTATACTTTTGATTGCCGTGACCGGAAACTTAGTTGCTTTTTACGGCTACATACGTTCGATCCAGCTTGCGGATGTTTCACTTGCCACACCGCTGCTGTCTTTGACCCCGTTTTTTATGTTGCTTACAAGCTGGTTGATCCTGGGGGAGGTTCCGGATTTGCCGGGTTTGCTGGGTATACTGGCAGTTGTGGTGGGTACTTATTTTTTGACCACCAGGCCCGGAGACCGGGGGATTGAACCGTTAATTCATCTCTGGGATAACCGAGGCTGCCGGTGGGCGCTGGCTACCTCTTTTCTCTGGAGTATTACTGCCAATATTGATAAATTTGGTGTTGAAGCGGCAACACCTGTAAGCTATTCCTTCTGGTTTCATGTCTTATTTACTGTTTTTTTGACTCCGGTGCTTTTTTTCTACAGGGATGATATTTTTTCAGGGCAAAATTTTCCTGGTGATTCGAGTGGTAAGTTAGTGTATATGTTGCTGTACCTGTTGCTTGGCGTGGGAATGATGCAGGCTTTGCTTTCCGGCAGCCAGATGGTGGCAATCACTTCAACCAATGTTTCCTATGTAATAGCTCTCAAGCGGGCGGGGATGCTGATAACCGTCCTGGGCGGCGGGCTGATATTTGGCGAAAAATATACTGCCCGCCGTTTTGTTTCCGGTTTGATTGTCCTGGTTGGTCTCCTGGGGATTATATTCAGGTAAATTTTTAATAATTTTTCAATTGCTTGTTATCACCGGGCTTTAGCCGGTAATCCAGGGAGGAGCATTTATTGGATAAAGATCAGATCTTGAAAAAATGGATCCTGGCTCGGAGGACGGAATGACCAGTGCAAGGAAAATTTTATTTGGATCTGTAACTTTTTATATTTTTTGTTATAATTTCTTTCCCCATTTGAAAATAATTTTTTTGAGGTGATTAAATTGAAAGAAGATTTACATCCTGATTATCGCGAAGTTGTTTTTAAAGATGTATCGACCGATGAACAGTTTATTATCGGTTCAACTGTCGAAACTGATAAAACAACTACCGTAGACGGCGAAGAGTATCCGCTGATTGAAACTGAAGTTTCCTCCGCAAGTCATCCCTTCTATACCGGAGAACAGAAGCTTGTGGACACTGAAGGCCGGGTTGAACGGTTTGAACGCAAATACGGTATGAATGATGAGGAGTCGGAGTAATCGAAGAGCTTCCCTTTGCCCATCAGCTTGACGAGCTGGAAGAACATTTTGAACACCTGCAGCACCGGTTAAGTGCGCCCGACGAGCTGGCCGGCGGCCAGTTCCAGGAACTTTCCCGGGATTATTCGCAGTTAAAACCGATTGTTGAGCTCTATCGGAAGTATCGCCAGGCCAGGGAAGAGCTGGAAGAAAACCAGCAATTACTTGCTGAATCCAGCGGTGACATGGCGGAGCTAGCCCGGGAAGAAGTAACACAGCTGGAAGAAAAGCTGGAACAACTGGAAAAAGAATTAAAAGATTCCCTGGTTGCTGAGGATCCGGATGCGGATCGAAACGTAATCCTGGAAATTCGGGCGGGGACCGGGGGCGATGAAGCGGCTTTGTTTGCAGCGGATTTGTTCCGTATGTACAGTAGATATGCCGGCTCCTACAACTGGACGGCCGAGTTGATTGATTTAACCGAAGCCGATCACGGCGGCTACAAGCAGGCCTTTGCCCGGATAAAAGGGAAAGGGGCCTACGGTAAACTGAAGTATGAAAGTGGCATTCACCGGGTTCAACGGGTGCCGGAAACGGAGTCCTCCGGTCGTATTCACACCAGCGCTGCCACTGTTGCCATCCTGCCCGAAGCAAAAGAAATTGATGTTGATATCGATCAGTCGGATTTAAAAATAGATACCTACCGGGCCAGCGGCGCCGGCGGTCAGCATGTAAATAAAACTGATAGTGCGGTTCGTATAACCCATGAACCTTCGGGAATCGTGGTTCAATGCCAGGATGAGCGGTCCCAGCATAAAAACCGGGCCCAGGCGATGCGTATTTTACGTTCCCGGCTTTACCAGCAGGCCCGGCGGGAGCAGGAGGAAGAGCGCCGCCAGAAGCGGCGGGACCAGGTGGGAAGCGGGGATCGCAGCGGTAAGATAAGAACTTATAATTTTCCCCAGAACCGGGTGACCGACCACCGGATTGACCTTACGGTTTATAACCTGGAAGAGGTCATGGACGGTCAGCTTGACGAAATTATAAAAAAATTACGCGAGGACGAACGCCTGGACAAATTAAAGGAGCTTGAAGAAAGTGACAGTATCGCGGAGCTGGTTGGCTGATTGTCCCGCCTGGGAAAAAAGAGAAGTAAATCGACATTATAAACCTGATGAAGATCTTCTGGTTTCAGAATTCTTACCCCACCCCATTTCTTATTCAGAAGCCCTGTGCCGGCGCCAGAGAGGGGAACCACTGGAATATATCCTCCACCACTGTCACATAGGGCCACTCACCTTAAAAGTTGATAGAAGAGCTCTTATCCCCCGCCAGGAAACAGAAACCCTTCTTAAATTATTCAAAGGAGAATTTCCGGCTCTACCGGCGGGCCCGCTGGTTGATTGCGGGACGGGGAGTGGTTTTATCGCCGCCTGGTTAAAAATAAATACTTCCCGGCGAGTGGTGGCAACTGATGTTGATCAAGAAGCGCTTTCCCTGGCAGCGGAAAATTTTCAATACAATGACCTGCAGGTAGATATTCTGCAGATGGATCGCTTGAATGGACTGGCCGGGGAGCTGGCCGGAATAGTTGCCAACCTGCCTTATGTTCTCTCCGGGGACGATAAACTGCAACGGAACGTAAAAGAATATGAACCGGACCGGGCCCTGTTTGTGCCGGGGGCGCCGCTTGAATTTTATGGTAAATTTTTCCACCAGGCAGCGAATAAACTTCGGCCCGAAGGCCAGCTCTGGCTGGAGGCAACGCCGGAATTGATCCAAAAATTTATGAATTATCTCCAGGACTGTAATTTAGAAGTAAAATTTTCTCCCCACAATGATCTCACCAACCGTTTGCGCTACCTGCAACTGATTAATTTGGACTAAACATTCCCCTTCCTTCTACCGACAAATAAAAACAGACATAACAGGGAATGCAGTTTTGACGAACCAGGAGTCGGGAGTTAGACGAGAAACTGTAAGGGGAGTCGTATCAGTGGAAAAACTTGTTATTGAGGGCAACAAACCTTTAACCGGTGAAGTGCCGATCAGCGGGGCAAAAAATGCCGCCCTGCCGATTATGGCCGCTACTATTTTATCCACTTCCCCCTGCCAGCTTACCAATGTACCTCAGTTAAATGATATTTATACAATGTGTAAGTTGCTGCGGGAGATGGGACTGGAAGTTTCTTTTGACGAAAATACTGTCCAGGTGGATGCTCGGCCCCTCCACAGCATTAGTGCTCCTTATGAACTTGTAAAAAAAATGAGAGCTTCAGTTCTTGTCCTGGGTCCTCTGCTGGGCAGGGAAGGGGAGGCGAAGGTCTCCCTGCCCGGGGGTTGTGCTATCGGGACGCGCCCAATTGATCTGCATCTTTCCGGATTTGAGGCGATGGGAGCCGATATTACGCTGGAGGAAGGT
>JBNJDC010000040.1:0-8724 GCA_051744565.1 bacterium | reverse complement strand
GCCAGGTGAAAATCAGGCACTTCCTTTTTTCGCAAGGAAGCAAGCAGGGGATACCAGGCATATATAGGCCCCATAGAAATTATCCCGGAAACTGCGGCTAAAACTGTTCCTTTAACCGCGGATTTTCCACCTAGAATATTTTTTATCTGCTCCGGTGTTATTAACCAGTTTAACAGGCCAATAATTCCAAAGGCAAAAGTTATTGGCAGAACTATCTGGACAAAAACCCGCCAGCTGATCGCCAGGGCCTCTCTTGTTACTGGAACGGAAAAAATCGCAGTTAATCCATACACCCCGAGCACTGCCAGCGGAAAAATTAATCGTTTATAAAATTTATTATTATTCGTCTGTTTTTTCGGCTTTACTCCTTCCGTTTTTTCCGAGCTCATATTAATAACTCCCGCAACCAGACCACAAGCCAGGCAAGGGGCAAGGAAAATAAAAAAGCAGAGACGGTGCGCACAAGAGCAAACCGCAGGCCAACAGTTGAAATTTCCACCGGCAACTGCACTATCCCCACGGTAACCCAGGTGAGCAGAAAAGCCGCCACGGCAACCAGGCTCACGTTAAGCTCGAGGAATCCATAGCCCAGCACGTAACTGTTGACGGGATTCCCGGCCATAATACTCCCCAGGCCGGCTCCAAATAGAGCATCCGTGGGAAAAAAACCGGTAAATACCGTTGCCAGCATCTGCTCGGTAACAACAGCCTTAAAAAGTCCCACCAAGAGAATAACTCCAAGCAACACCGGAAGCATCATTTTCAACTGCCGCCCGGTCTTGTGCAGCGCTCTTTTAAAAGCTGAATCTGAAGACTTACTATTTTTTTCCATAATCATTCTCCATTTCTAACTTTTTCCTAAATTGAGCGATTCTGAAAGTTCGGAAGTTGAATATCTTATTTCCTCATTCTTGACAGCCTCCGGCTGTCTCCGAGGGATACAGCCACTGGCGCACATCCTGTCCGCCAAACCGTGGTTGTAAAAACCCGAAAATAAGACATTCAACATCCTCACCCTCTCGGTGAGAAGGTGATAACATTGTTCTTTGGCGGTATTATGAATATCCCAGAGCCTACGAGGGGCTCGAATTGGGATATACATTCCTCACAGCAGCCTGGAGGGCTGCGAGAATGAGCCAGAGAATTATGTTATTTCCTGATCAAGCATAAGAATCGCTCAATTTAGGTTTTTATTTATTGGTTCTCCTAAATTCTACAAAAAAGCATTTACCGCCATAAAAACGGCCGCTAATAAAGTGGTAAAAGCAAAAATATATTTTAGTTTCCGGTCATCAATATTTATTGCAAAACTACTTCCCACCAGTCCGCCGATAACAGCGGCAACAACCAGCGGAAGGGCCACTGAAGGTTTAAAATCACCGCCGGCCGTATGACCAATAAACCCCATAAGTGCCGTTACCGCCACCATTGCTGAAGAAGTTCCAACAGCAACACTCATCGGCACCCCGCAAACTAAAACCATCAGCGGTACTTTAAATGCCCCCCCGGAAATTCCAACCATCCCGGCAACAAAACCGGTTAAAGCCGTAATTGGTATCGCCAGCCATAAATTTACAACATATTTCTGTCCCCGGTAATTACGTCTCCAGAAACCAAATCTCTTTTCCTTATATTCCGGGGCAGATTTTACCGGTCTAAACATAAAATAGGCAGCAAGCAGCAGTAAACCAGAAAATATAATCTTCAAAGTACGTCCCGGCAACAAATGGGCATAATATCCACCAAACAGGGCCATCAAATCAGTCGGGGGATCAATAACCAGGGCAAGTTTCCAGTCCACGTTTTTATTTTTATGATAAATAAGCATCGCCGCCGAAGCACTGGCTACCAATATTAACTGGGCGGTGGTTGCCGCAGCATGCACCCCCAGTCCAAACAAAACTAATAATGGAACATAAAAATTACCGCCCCCGCGACCGGTCATCGCCATCAGGGAGGCAATCACAAAAACTACCAGGCAAAAAACTAAAACTTTCATTTTTAATTATTAAGACTACTTACTGCCAGATTTATAGCTTCCTTAACATAATCTTCACAATTATATTTGGTCGCCGAATCCTCACCTTTTAATTCAGAACAATTTACATCTCCAAATTTTTCCCGGAAGGCAGTATAAACTTTTTCTGCCTCTTTATATGCCTTCTCTTTTTTTCTGGAATTAGTCGTTTCTCTGCCGTATTTAATACCCAGGGCCACGATCGCTCCGCTCAAAGCGCCACAGGTTCCCCCGCTACCAAAGCCTCCTCCAAGTGGAGTCAAGAGGTTTATCCTAATATTTTCCTCACCATAAAATTCAGATACAGCCTGGAAAACCGCCTCAGAACAATTTTTCCCCGACTGGAAGAGTTCAATCCCCCGGTCTACCGCTTTGCTTTCCATTCTCCGCACCTCCTGCTAATATACTTCAATTAAATCCAAAAAAAAACGGAAAATTTCAGGACTTAACTTGCGAAATATTGGAACTGTATTATTCATAATAAATTGCCCCTGCCGGACAAACTTCAGAACATTGACCGCAATCGACACAATCTTCCGGTGTAATTGTGGCCTTACCATCATTCATTGCAATCGCCCCCTGCGGACATACATTCACGCAAGCAGTGCAACCTGTACAATCATCCTGGTTAACTTTGTACATTTTTCTCACCTCAAAATTTAATTATTCCTCGCGCTCACCAAAGATTTTTGTTCCAAGTCTAATCATATTAGCTCCCTCTTCCAGGGCAATTTTAAAAGAATTGGTCATTCCCATCGAAAGATATTCCATTTGTACCCCGGGAATATTTTCTTCATTTAATTTTTCAAATATCTCTCTTGTTATTTTAAAAAATGGTCTTGAATTTTCCGGTTCACCAAACCGGGGCCCCATGGTCATCAGTCCCATGATCTTGATATTATCTAACGCAGAAATTTCCTTAACATAATTCATTGTGTTTTCAGGCATAATTCCATACTTTTGTTCCTCCCGGCCACTGTTAACTTCCACCAGGACCGGCATGACTTTATCGATCCGGCGACAGCGCTTGTCCACTTCCCGGGCCAACCTGCAGGAATCCAGGGATTGAATCATGTCAAATATTTTTACTGCATCTTTAACTTTATTACGCTGAAGATGACCTATAAAATGCCAGCGGACATCCCTGTTTACCTGTGAATAAACTTTTTCGGCTTCCTGAAGGTAATTTTGTCCTATAATCTTAAGTCCACCATCAATTGCCTCCTCTATTTCTTCAGCAGTTCTTGTTTTGGCCGCTCCAACCAGTTCAACTTCCCCCGGTATTTCTTTTATAATCTTTTTTACGTTTTCTTTAATCATATTAGATTTCCTCCTATAAAAATTTAAAAACTACGCTCGTTTTAAGCTCTCATCCAGGCTCCCATCGGGGAGCATGTAATCCGGATGGAACTCTCCTCTCTCCTCCAACTGGTAGCGGACACAGCTATTATAATCCCCGTGGCAGAAATTACTCACCCATTTTTCAGCTAATTTCCCCCTCTCGTAATATCTTTTCAGCGGACAGACAGAATACCATTTACATTCATCGGCCATTAATAGACACCCTGCACCACAACTATATATCCGGTAATAACAATAAAAATGGTACGCCCAGGAAGGCCAGCAAACTACTGACTAAAAAAGCATCCGCAAGTCCAATAAAATCCGATAATTTACTGACTCCCAGGATAACCAGCGAAGTCAACATGAAATTCAAAGTCATATAAATACCGTTCGCCACCGAGGGAAAATCCGCCTGAAGTTCCTGGATCAGAGCAAGCAGGACGGGTGTACTGGTAAACCCAAATAATCCCACCATAACTAAAGCTGGAATTAACAACCAGTGAGGAGAAAATAAAAAACAAACCATGAACACCGGTGCCCCGAAAGTCAGGATAAACAATATTTTTCGGCGGCCAACTTTATCAGAAATATAACCGGTTAACAGCACACCCACCATGGCTGCCCCCTGGACTACAGATAGAGTTGCTCCCGACCATAGGAGTGAACTACCCCGAATCTGATTCATATAAGTAGGTAAATAAGTAACCAACACGGAAGCAACAAATGCTTTGGTCAGCAAAACTCCGAATATAGCCAAAAATACTTTTTTATGGTTGTTGAAAGTCTCAAATATTGATTGCCAGGTTGACTTATTATCGTTCGCGGATACTGCAAAATCATCAAGCACAAAGTAAAATATTACCGACATTGCAATACCAATTGGTATTAACCGGTAAATCTTACGCAAGCTCCAGAGGGAAATAGCGCCCGTAATTAATACCGGACCGACCGCCCGGGCCAACTCGCCGCCAATTTGAAAAAAACTCATTCCAGTTCCGGTCCTACTCCCCGATAAACGGGCAAGAATCAGGGGAAGCGGGACATGAAAAGCAGCCGAAGACAATCCGACAACTGCAAGCAGCAGGACCAATACCCAGTAAGCGGGAGCAACTCCAAGAAGACACATGCTAACTGCAGTCACCGATGGACTGAGAATCACAAACCATTTCAAGCTTGTCCTCTCGGCCAGGGAACCAATTAGCGGGTTCAATAACGAGGGTAAACGACGGACTATATTTAATAATCCCGCCAGAGTGTAAGTAAGAGAAAATTTTTGGATCAAAAGAGGTAAAATAGGAGCAAGAAAGCTGGTGTAAAGGTCATGACTGAAATGCCCGGCCCCAATCACAGCAATTTTTCTCCAGCCTGTATCCACATTATTTTCCTGTTCATCACTCATAATTTGTTGCCTCTAAATTATAATCAAAATTTACGCAGGAATATATTATCGCGGTTTAATTTTTCCTAAATAACAGGGCAGTAAAACCATAATCTTCCCGGACCTCCGGGCAAATGGTTGTTTCCCCGCTATTTTCTTCCGGTTTCCCGGCCAGGGTACTGGCGGCACGTATTAAATCTAAACCGCGCTGGTTTGCTAATTTTATAGTTTGTTTGGCTGTATAAAATTTTGCTGACGAATAAAAAGGATGTCCTGCCTTCTTTTTTTCTCTATAAAACTCCCCCCAGGAACTGTTTGCCGGAATAAATCCCGCCAGCAGATATCCCCCGGGTTTTAAAACCCTTGCAAACTCCCGGAAAGCTTCCCCGGGGGCATCCAAAAAACAGAGGGTTACTACCAGCAAAATTCCCGGTACTGAATTCTGCCGGCAGGGGAGTTTCTCCGCTCGTGACTTATGAACTTTTATTCCCCTGTCTTTAGCTATTTTTAACATGGATAGCGAGGGATCAAACCCATACTTCAGGCCCAGGGCCCCTGCAAAACGTCCGCTGCCCACACCCGCTTCCACCCAGTCGCGATATTCGGGAGGTAAAATTTTTTCAATACATTTTAATTCCGCTGGAAATATGAGCTTACCTTTTTCCGATTCAAACCAATTGTCATAACGCCGGGCATTCCTATCAAAAATATCTTTACCGGCCATTTTTACACAGCAAAATAGACTTAATCACTTTTCATCCCTATGATACAAACATTCAAAAAAAATTAACTTACGAAAGATCAACTTTATCGGCTACGTTCTGGGCCGCCCGGGCCAGCGGATATTTTGTTGGCGGTGCCGTTAAATAAGGGTGTGTAGCCATCTGCAGAGTGGACAGTTCATTAAAGGAGACCCGCTTTTGAATGCAGAGACCAATCGTGTTAATTAATTCTCCACAGGACATCCCCCCGGCTATCTGACCGCCCATGATTATGCCGGAGTTCCTGGAAAAAATAAGTTTTACCTTCTGTTTACTGGCCCCGGGAAGTTTACCCGGATGCTTATCCATTACTTCAAACTCACCGTTGACGGTGATAAAACCTTCCTCCTCAGCCGCCCTTTCAGTCAGCCCTGCACATCCGAGGACCAAACCATCAATATACGTCGAATAAATCCCCACCGTCCCCTTGTTTTCACGGATTGTTTTTAATTCATAAATATTTGCCCCCGCAATTCGGGCCTCCGCAGTCGCCATTGACGCCAGCATAGTCAGGTTGTCCTTGCGGGTGAAAAAATCCCTTTTTCCCGCGCAATCTCCTATGGCAAAAATATCCGCTTTTTTCGTCCGCATGTATTCATCGGTCCAGATCCGCCCGCTGTCGGTTAGCAGCAGGCCAAGTTTCTCCGCCAGTTCAGTATTGGGACTACCCCCGGCAGCTGCAACCACGGCATCGGCTTCCAGCACGCTGCCGTCGGAAAGCAACACGCTATCAACCGCTGTTTCCCCCTGGATTTCTTCAATCACCCGGCCGGTAATAATTTCTACACCATTTTTCTCCAACTTTTGAGCAGCCAGGGTTGAAAATCCCGGGTCAAATGAATTGGGCAGAATATTATCTTCCACCTCAACAATAGTTACCCGGGTATCCGCCCGGGAAAGTTCGTCGGCAATTTCCAGGCCAATAAACCCTCCACCAACAATAACTACCCGTTCGGTCGCCTCCAGCTTATCAACAGTCCGCTCAAGATAATTCATGTCCTTCTTTATCGAAAAAACGTTTTCCTTATCTATTCCGGTTATCGGCGGCGGAGCGGGACTAGATCCGGTTGCCAGGACCAGTTTTTCATATGAATACTCATCTCCGGCCTTCGTGTAAACTGTTTTATCTTCCTCATCCACATCAACCGCCTTTCCCACCGCCGAAGCAATGTTTTTCTTCTCCAGGGAATCATACCCCATTTCATTGTCGGCGGGGGTCTCAAGGCTGGAAATTGTGTAAGGAATTCCGCAGGGCACCACGCCCCGCTCTCTATCCCTGAGCAGAAGTATGTCTTTATCCGGATAATTTTTTCGAGCTGTAGTAGCGCAAACCATCCCGGCCGGTCCCCCGCCAATTATTAATAGATCAGTCGACTTGTTCATGAATATCCTCCCTGTATTTTTTTGAATTTCAATCAGTTATCGACCAGTGGTGCAAGAAATTGGGTATAGCTCTCCCCGGTTTATAACTTGATTTTAATTTCTACAAATTTAACCCGTTAATTTTGTTCGTCCAGTTGATTTTGTAACTCCTGAACCTGGTTCTGAAGCTCCGCCACCTGCTGTTTTAACTGCTGAGTTTCAGTGGTCGAAGCCCCCTGCGGAGAAGTCGCACTTTGCTCCGCTTGATTGGAAACTCCCCGGTCGGTCGCCGCATTCTGCTGGAACCAGTCCTGCGCATCCTGCAGTTGACCGGTATCCTCCAGGTAACTGGCCATGGGGGGCTTTCCACCCCAGCCGGGGCTGTAACCCCTCCGCACCCAGCCCGGTAGGCCGGTCTGGTAATACATGTTTCGATGTCCGTGCTGTCCCATCTTTAGCACCTCCAAAAAATAAAGGCTTCAACTATCAACTGCTGATAAACAACAAAAACCTGTTTCCCAATAAATCCGCGAGCGTCGGCCAATGAAATCAACCCAAATTACCGACGAACTCTGCCGCGTCCTCGACCTCCACGGCCACCGCGAAAACCTCGGCCCATCGCTCTAAAAAATCTACGCGGGCGCAAACCGCCCATTGCCGGGGCCGAATTCTGCATTTGAGGAGCCGCCTGCCCGGTCGATTGCACTCCCGGCCGGGTCTGGGTGCCGGCGGAACTATTATTAACTTCAGTTGCCGGAGCTGACGCCGGAACACAACCTCCCAGCCCCCGCCCGGTCATTGGTCCCTGGCCGGCCGGTCCTGTCGCATCTCCTGCTGGCATAATAAATCCCTCCTTTCTTTTTATGAATATATATTCATTGTACTACATTTATTATGATCTGCAAACCATGTATCGCCAGCCAGTAAACCCCCATTACTTTGCCATTGCCCGGCTTACCAGGTATTAAAATCAAACAGTTTGAAAGTCCAAAGATTGGAAGGCTTACTTAATTTTTAAGATAGTTTTGCTGGACTTATCCGGTAACCCCTGATTAATACGGTTTAGAAGCGGGAAGGCAAGCATATTAAAGCCTTGATTTCTGGAGCCTGGTTCAAAACCCGGGATAGTTCGCGAAAGATTTACATTCCTGATTATAATCTTGACTTATTACATTTGCCATAATACTGTACATAAAAATGTAAAGACTAGCATCGGATAGAATACGAATCAGAAGGAGTATGCTTTAATTGTGAAAAAGGTAAAATCGGTGCTCCGATCCAACCAATTAATTTTTAAAATTATGCTTGCTGCCCTTGGCGTGGTTCTGTCCTACCTTCTATTATTTCCCTGGCGGGGCCTTAGTTTTCTCGGCCAATTTTCAACCTACGCGGGCAGAAATCCAAGTATTCACGTTATGATTGCTCTGGTTCTTCTTTTTTACACGTACATATCAATTGTCAGACCCCGGCTGGCAAAAAAAGGACGCCAAAGCGCTATAGACGCCCTGCAGACCACGCTGCCCAACGTAATCGGCGCCCTGCTTTTAGCCGGCGCTGCCGTGGAACTCGTTCCGGCTCAATTTTTTGCTTCAGTCCTTGGAAAATCGGCCGGTATTAGAGCTATCTTCACGGGCGTCAGCATTGGTGTGATTCTTCCCGCCTGTCCGTTTGTCGCCTATCCGGTAATTGGAACCCTCTACAACTCGGGAATGATAAGTTTTACCGGAACAATGGCGCTTTTATTCGGCCAGGGGATTGGCTTCATCTGCGTCTTAACCGCCGATCAAGTGTTCTTCAACCTGCGGATATCAACAATGCGAGTGGCATTTTCATTTTTCAGCGCCCTGATCGCCGCTAATCTA
>JBNJDC010000039.1:0-8915 GCA_051744565.1 bacterium | reverse complement strand
AACGCATCCTCGCGCAGGGCTTCTATTGCCGTCTCCACGCCCCCGTGGCCGGTAATTATAATAACCTCCGTCTCCGGATAATTCTTTTTTATTTTTTTCAACGCCTCAATCCCCCCCAGCCCCGGCATCTTCAGATCAAGCAGGACAACTTCCGGCTTTTCTTTTGCCTGAATTTCCAGAGCCTCTTCCCCATCCACAGCCGTAAGAACGCCATAATCATCCATATCCAGCAGTTCAGATATCCGCCGGCGAATTATCTCCTCATCATCCACAACAAGAACATCAGTCATGACGGTGAACTCCTTGAGTTAGTTTCAAGTCTCAAGTTTTAAGTTTCAAGTTGATAAATTCAAAAACTTTAACCGAACTATTTAAAAATATTTTAATTTCTCCTCATTCTGATTATTGAACAAAAAATTATTTTGCGCTAACTTCAAACTTGAAACTTTCAACTTTGAACTATAGCTGTAACTCATTTATTCTTTTTGTTGTTTTCGGGGTAATATTACCGATACTTCTGTTCCTTCGCCTTCTTCACTGTTTATTTCAAATTCGCCGCCGTGTTCCTCTATGATACCATAACTGATCGATAGACCGAGGCCCGAGGATTCTCCCATTTCTTTGGTCGTATAAAAGGGGTCAAAAGCCCGGTCCTGGACTTCTTTTGCCATTCCAATACCGTTATCTTCAAAAGTAACTTTTACTTCTTCTTTGCCAGGAAAATAATCAGTGATGATTTTTATCCTCTTGCTGAAATTTTCACCGTTCTCTTCTTCATCCAGGGCATGCCGGGCATTGGAAATCAAGTTAATCCACACCTGCTCAAGCTGGTAGGGTTCCCCTTCGATCCGGGGAATATTATCATCAAACTCCTTTTCCAGCCTGATTTCATGCAGCCGAAGCTGCTCACCAAGCAATTCCAACGAATTATCGATAGTCTTGTTGATCTGCAATTCCTTGAATTCCAGCGAATCCTGACGGGCAAATGTCCGAATATGTTTAATAACTTTGGACATTCTCTTTATCGAATTTTCAATGTCCTCCAGGCCATTTTCAAGCTTTTCGTGGGTAAGCTCATCCCGCCCGATCAGCTTCCGGATATGGCTGGTCACCAGGTCGATCCCCCCCAGCGGCTGATTTATTTCATGGGCCAGGCCAGCCGACATCTCCCCGAGAGTGGCCAGTTTAGAGGTTTGAAACAGCTCAGCCTGGGTTTTTTCCAGCTCTTTTGTCCGTTCTTCCACTTTCTCCTCAAGTTCTTCGTGCATTTTTTCTTTAATTTCCGAAGAAATCTTCAGCTCCCGCTGGCGATAGAGCCGGTTCCGCTTGAGGTTAATCTTTTCAATCGCATTTTCAACTGAAATCAACAATTCATCAAGATTAAGTGGTTTAGTCAAATAATCCACAGCCCCGGAACGCAGGGCTTCAACCGCAATTTCCTCCTTACCGTACCCGGTAATAATAATCCCTTCTATATCCTCATAGAGGTCATTTGCTTTCCGCAGGAGCTCCAACCCGTCCATGTCTCCCAGCCGGTAATCGACAATAATCACTTCCACCTTATTATTCCGGATAATCTCCAGTCCTGCTTCGCCAGTATGAGCGCCAAAAACCTCATATCCTTCTCGCTGCAGCGCTTTTTTCAACCGGCGGACTATATCTTCCTCGTCATCAACCACGAGGATAGTTTCCCGGTAGGAAAGTTCCTGTTTTTCGGAAAGTTTCTCCTCAGCCCGGCCCAGTGAAGCCTTGAACTGCTCCATGTCCACCGGTTTTTCGATGTAATCAATTGCCCCGTGGCGGAGAGTATTTATCGCCAGGTCCTGGTTACCGTAGCCGGTAATCACTATTACCTCACAACCGGGCTCCTTCCCCTTTACTTCCTTCAGGACTTCCATCCCATCCATATCGGGCAGTTTAATATCCAGGAGAATAATATCAATATCTTTTTGCTCGAAAACTTCCAGGGCTCCCTGGCCGTCGGTAGCCTCATAAATTTTAAAATACTTTCTTTCCAGTTCCCCCGACAGCTTGTCCCGGATTAATTCATCGTCATCAACTACCAGGACGGATCTTGTCTGTTCAACCATTTCCTTCCTCCCGCGTTGCAATAAACAACTGCTTTTTATACTCGGTCTCTGTCAGCAATTTTACCGGGGCTACCCTAATTTCCCCCGCGCTCTCTGTTTCTATTTTTTTTACTTCCCCGGGCTCAGCTTCAAACTGATCCATAATCTTTTGATACAACTCCTCTGCGGACAACTCCGCAAGCCCCGGCAGGTCCCACTGTTCAATAAGCCGGGGATCAAAACTGTCCACATCAGCTTCAACATTATCTTTCAGCCAGCGGTTAATGTAAACTATTTTTTTATCCTTTTCAACCACAAGGCAACCCAGGGGCAAAGTATCGAGCAACCCCCGGGCAAACCTGCGAGTTTCGGGCTGGGTTTGATCACGGGCATCAATAATGATCTCTTTTTCCTCGGTAATCCGGGCAATTATTTCGTGCGAAAGCTCCAGTTCCCGCGTCCGGTAGGAAAGGGCGCGCTTGATTTTTAAATTTTCCAGGGCCTGGTTAACCGCCACAATCATCTGGTCAAGATCAATTGGTTTACGAATAAAGTTACTTGCTCCCTCCCGCAGGGCTACAGTGGCGTTTTCTTCATCTCCATAACCGGTAAGAATAATAGCCGCAAAATCATCACTCCTCTCCCTCATTTCCCTGAGTACTTCAAGTCCCGATTTTCCGGGCATTTTTATATCCAGCAAAACAAGGTCAATTTTCTGATCATCAAATATTTGCAGAGCTTCGTCCCCGTCGGGGGCAGTTTCAACCTGCCAGTTTTCGTTCGCAAGCACCCGGGCTAACTTTTCGCGGGTTGTCTGCTCATCCTCGGCCAGCAGCAGTGTGGGATAAGTGGTTACCCCCGTGCTTGCCGCCAGCTCCTCCCGGGCCCGGCCCAGTGTGGTCTCCAGCTGATCCAGGTCCAGCGGTTTTTTTAAATAATCAAGCGCCCCTTCCCGGATTGCATTAATAATAGTCTCGGTTGTCCCGTAAGCAGTAATAATAATAACCTGGGTATCGGGAGATTTTTGACTAATTTTATGCATAACTTCCCGCCCGTCCGCCCGGGGCATCTTCAGGTCGGTAATTACAATTTCCGGATTTTCCTTTTCAAATATTTCCAGTCCTTCCTTTCCGTCTTCAGCCTCCAGGACCTCAAAATTCTGTTTCCGCACAAACCGGGCCAGCTGGCAACGCGCTTCCTCTTCATCCTCAATAATTAAGACAGTAAACGACATTATATATCCTCCAGAAATATTATTATATTTTCAATTTACCTCTAATTTTAACATCAATAGAAAAACAGATTTACTATTCCGCCCCGGGAAATTAGTTAACTAGTTAACCAGTTAGCTAGTTAGCCAGTTAACCAGTTGGTTGGCTGGTTGGCCAGTTTCAAACTTGAAACTTGAAACTTTAAACTTGAAACTTTAAACTTGAAACTTTGAACTTGAAACTATTCCCACCTCGCAACTATGTTAATCATTCACCGGGAAATATATTTTAAAAACCGTCGGGCCGCCCGGCCGCGTTTCCAGTTCAATCTCCCCGTCGTGTTCCTCAACCACTTCGCTGGAAACCGAAAGTCCGAGACCCGTTCCTTCCCCGGGTTCCCGGGTGGTAAAAAACGGTTCAAATATTTTTTCTTGAATGTCTTCGGGGATCCCGGAACCGTTGTCCTTAACAATCCCCACGACCGAATCCCCCGCAAGCGGACTGGCGTGAGCCGGCACCGAATCCGTGCGCACGGTAACTAATTTTTCCTCCTGCTCAACTTCATCAAGTGCGTTACGGGCGTTGGTCACCAGGTTCATAAATATCTGCTCAATTCTAATCGAATCACCCTTTATTTCGGGGAGCTCCTGCGCATAATCTTTTTGCACGCGGATGTCGTGGTTCTTAAGCTGCTGCTCGACAAACTTAAAAACCCCGTCAAAAATATCGTTCAAGTCCACATCCTCTCTCATTTCCCCACTGGAGCGGCGGCTGTAAACACGCATGTGGTCAATTATTTCCGCCATTTTATCTACCTGGCCAATTACGTCCGCCAGGTCTTCTTCCAGGTATTCTTCCTCCAGTGAATCACGGTCAAGATCCCGCTGAAGCGATTGGGCAATAATTTTTATCACATTCAGGGGTTGATTCAACTCGTGGGCCACGCTGGCCGTAAGCTCACCCAGGGCGGTCATCTTCTCGTTGTGAACAAGCTGCGCTGTCTTTTCTTTCAATTTTTGATGGGCTGCTTTCAGCTCCTGCTGGGTTTCAATCCGCTCGGTTACATCCTGGACCGCCCCGGCCACCCGTGACATCTCCCCCTTCAGATTGGTAATCGGCGTGAACGTAAAATGAAACCACCTGTCTTCCAGCTCTCCGGTCCCTTTAACGTCAAAATCAACGATTTCTCCCCCCTGCACGCGCTCCAGACCATTTTCAATTCTATTCCTGTGTGGGGGATGAACCTTTTCCTGAAACATCCACGGGGAATCATACAGTTCCTGCGGTGTAATATTAAAAAGATCCACCACCTGGGAATTCACATAAAAGAGGTTCTCAAACTCCGGACCGAATAGCCAGAAAACCCCGCGAACGTTTTCCGCCACCTGGCGAAACTTACGCTCGCTCTCCTCGACTTTTTTTTGGAGTTCTTTTCGTTTTTCCAGCTCTTCTTTTGCCGCGCCCCGCCGTTCTTCCGCAGCAAGAGCCGCCGCAACCAGTTCAAGTATCTGTTTATCCTCGGGCCGGGGACTGTAGGAACCGGTATAAACAACTCCAATAACTCCCCGGGCAATATCGCTGTCCACGGGAGAAAGCAGGAGTGTCTCCAGTTGCGGACAACCTTCCGGCGTCTCCTTTCCGGCACAATCCCGGCAGTGGGTAAGTTCTTCCTCGGTGTATATCTCTATGTTTCCTTCCTCACAGCCGGCAACTTTATCCAAAAAATCCTCAAGAATTTCAGGCTCCATCAACCGGCAGTTAGTTCTTTTCCATTCCCCGAACAGCTCGCCTTCGTCCTCCTCTTCCCGGCGAAAGTAAAAAGAATTATCGCCCGCGAGCAGCCGCCCACATATTTCCGCCAGGCGGTCAAAATTTTCCAGGGGATCCGCAGTCAATTGAAGCAAGCACTCGGTAAGCTCGTCCAATTTACGCCGTTTACGTGTCTCGTCGGTTACATCAAGCATAACACCGATTAATCCGCCGGCCTCACCCTCGGCTTCATCAAAAGTGACTTTATGGTGAACAATTTCTCGCGCAGCTCCAGCAGCGCCTTCAATTTTTTCTTTATAGATCTGCTCGCCGGGATGAGCAAGCAAACGCTCGTCTTTTTCCTCGGTTCTGCCGGCATACTGCTCGGAAAAAAATTGAGCGGTTGTTTTTCCCACCAGTTCCTCCTCGGGGCGACCAACCAGCTCCTCAAAAGCTTTGTTGCAGCCCAGGTAACTTTTTTGAGCGTCCTTGTAATAGACTGGAAAAGGAATTGCATCCACGAGATTCTGCAGGAAATTTATCCGCTCAAAAATAACTTTATCAACCGGTTCAATCTCTTTTTCATCTTTTAAATTTTTATTCCTTAAAAAGCCCGAAGGATTAGTAATATTTTGTTCGACCAGCATTCCCCCTAAAGGCCTCTTTCCAGCCGGAATAGAAAAGATTTCTGCCTGGAATTTCTGCCGGCTATTCAACGCAAGCATTTCAACGGTAAAAGGATCCAAGTTTTCCCGAACAACGTTCTCTATTTTATTTTTCAACTGCTTAAAATCATTTGCCAACGGTTCAAATATGTCGGTAAGTTCCTGGCCCGCCACCGTCTGCTCGCCTGTTTCTAACAATCGACCGGCCGCCGGATTAAAATTTACCACCTGTAAATCTGAAGGGTTAAATATAATCACAGCCCGCGGAAACGAATTGAGAAAAATTTGTATTTCTTCATTAACAACCCCACATTCAGAGGATGAAGTAATTTTTATTTACCTCCCCGGGCGGCCGCAAGTAATCCGTCGGGATCAATGAACAGGCTTACGGTCCCGTCGCCCATCAGCGCACAACCACTTGCATAGTCCACTTCCTGGAAAGCGGGGCCAAGTTCCTGGAGCACCACCTTGTTCTGTTCCCTTATTTCATCAACAGCCACTGCATACCGTTCAAACTCCCCCTCAAGGACCAGGATGACCACATCTTCTTCCGCTTTTTCATAGTCCTTACCGTCCATCACTTCACCCAGCCAGTAAATAGGATACAAATCGCCCCTGATATTAATCATCTCCCCCCGGTCCTCGACAAAAGTAGTCTTAACTTTACTTAACGATATTGACTCATACACGCTTTCAAGGGGAATTACGTAGCGCTGGGAATTGCCGGTAACCACCAGACCCTGTTCAACAACAACAGTCTGGGCCCGGGGCAGGCGCATCTCCCAGCGGGTGAACTCTCCCGCCTCCGAATGCACGTCAATCTCCCCGTTAACCCGCTTCAGTTCCTCTTTTACTGCGTCCATCCCCACGCCCCGGCCGGAAACATCGGAAACCTCGTCACTTGTTGAAAATCCCGACTTCAAGACAAAACGGTGAATTTCTTCTTTTTCCATTTTTTCCGCGTCCTCGGCCCCGACCAGTCCCTGCTCTATTGCCTTATTTTTGATCGATTCCGTGTCCAGGCCGGCTCCATCATCTTCCACCACAACCACCAGGTCCTCTTCCTCGGCATCTACACAAATTTTTAAATTACCGCACCTGTTTTTACCGGCCGCTTCCCGGTCGTCAGGCGCTTCAATCCCGTGGTCGACGGCATTGCGAACCAGGTGCGTCAGAGGGGTCTCCAGGACTTCAACCAGGCTTTTGTCAACTTCAGTTTTCGCCCCTTCAAGTTCAATTTTGACCTCTTTTTCCAATTCACCGGACAGTTTGCGGGCCCGGGCCTGAAATTTTTTCAGCACATTTTCCACGGAAACCCGTCGAATCTCCAGCAGACTTTCCTGGAGGTTGTCGGAAAGTTTTTTGAAGGAAAGGTTGATGTCGTTAAGCTGGTTTAGCAGGCCACTGTTAACATCTTTTTCGGCAAGCTGGCGGGAAAGGTGCGAATACATCTCCCCGGTAATAATCAGCTCGCCCACATAGTCCATGAATTCATCGACCCGGTTCTCCGCAACCCGAAAAGTGCGTTGGACACTGCTTTCCTTAACCGCTTCCTTTTCGGCCTGCTCATCCTTCTGAATTGTCCCCCCGGCTTCTTCTATTTCTTTTTTAACTTCTATAAGGTGATCAAGAACAGAACCGGCGAAAATATAGTTGAAACCTGTTGTTTCCTTGAACCGGTTGTATTCACTTTCAATCTGAGAGGCAATCTCAACCAAATTTTCAATCCCGGCATTTTCACTGTACTCTTTAAATTTCTCCAGGTTTTCTACAAATTTCTCTTCTTCTTCCGATTCGATAGATTCCAGGTTTTCCCGGGCACATTCGCCGGCTATTTCCTCTAAATTATGTAGAGCTTCTGAAAATTCAACTTCTTCAACCACCACTTCACTGTCAATAAAAATTGCCGAACGCACCTGGTCTTCCTCTTCTTCCCGGGCCTCAAGGGTAGCTTCGGCTTCCATCAACAAGCTGTTAAAATTTTCTACCAGAGAATGGCCGGCAAGTTCATCATCTTCCGTCATCTGTTCACTAATATCTTTTAAATCCACAAGCAGGCTTTCAACAAAACTTTCCAGTCCAACCCCGGATTCTTTCAGGTTTTCAACTCTTTCCAGCAGGTCCTCGTCAGCCGCGGTCAGCTCAACATCTTTTTTCCCCGAAGAAACCCGGTCATAAAACCTTTCGAGAACGTTTGCCCCTTCCAGCAGGACATCGATAACCTCAGAACCAACAAGGTCATGTTCTTCCTTAATTACCGAGAGTAGATCTTCCAACCGGTGGGCAACATTTTTTACAGGGCTCAGAGAAAAGAAAGAAGCCATCCCCTTGATCGAATGGAGAATACGAAACGGCTCTTCGACATACTGCATATCACGGGGGTTATCCTCCAGCTCCATAATCGCCGGCGGCAGCTGTTCTATTAACTCCCCGTATTCTGCCAGAAACTCCTGGAATGCCTGATCATCCATGATCAATAGCCTCGTTTGTTAAAAGATTGTTTCCTATGTCATGTGGAAAAAATAAACCCGCTATGTCTAAAATTATCTATTCTTGTTTTTCTTTTTGTCCGCCCAGTTTGCCGAGGACTTCCTGCCAGCGCTGCAATTTTTCAACAGAATTATCAACCGCTTCTTTTAACCTGTCCATATCCAGGGGTTTAAACAGGCAATCGTTTGCCCCCCGGCTCAGGCTGCTTATTATATTGGAAGGAGTCACATAGCCCGTAATCATAATCACCTGGACAATTCCGTCTATTTTTTTAATCTCTTTCAGCAAGTCCACGCCGGACAACCGGGGCATTTTAATATCGGTAATCACCACTTGGATATTTTCCTCTTTTATTTTTTCCAGCGCTTCTTTTGGGTCCGTTACCCCCTCGATATCGTAACCTTCCAGCTTCAGGTTACGCACGATCATGTCCACAATTTCTTTTTCATCATCCACAACCAAAACCCGCGCATCCATAATAAATCCTCCTGATTTAGTTCAAAGTTTCAAGTTCCAAGTTTAAAGTTTCAAGTTTCAAGTTCTAAGTTCAAAGTTCAGAATTCAAAGTTTCAAGTTGTAAACTCGCAACCCGCAACGCGCAACTCGCAACCCGCAACTCGTAACTCGCCCCGCGCAACTCGTAACTCGCCCCGCGCAACTACGGTTATTTCTGTTTTTTCTTACGTGCAAGGGCTTTATCCAGGGCATTTTTCCAGCGATCTATTCTTCGC
>JBNJDC010000038.1:0-9044 GCA_051744565.1 bacterium | reverse complement strand
TGGTTCTGGGGCGAGCTCAGGGGGATGAACAGCGGTGTTGTTGTTTCCCTGGGGGAGAGCATGGGCAGTGCACTCTTATGGAATGAAAAACCCCAGCAGGGCCGGAGGGGGTCGATTATGGAACTGGAACATGTAAGCCTGGAGACTTTTGGTGAAAGGATGGAAGGTTTACCGCCGGGTAGCAGCAGTAACTGGCTCTCGGGCCAGGGGTTGCGCCGGCAATTAAAAGGCGCAGGAATTGATTGTTCACTTGAGGAGCTTTTCACAGGTGAAGCTGAAAAATTGGTTGAAATCCGAGAGGAGTTTGAAGCTCGTCTTGCCCATCTGCTGGGGGCGGTGGTTATGATGTTAGATCCCGAGCGGTTGGTTTTGACGGGAGGGTTAACCGCTTCTTATAAAGAATGGCTTTCCGGGGTAAAAGAAAAAATGGACGATTACGTAATGGAACAGTTCCAGGGGTTGCCGGCGGTTATGCTCGGTCAGCTGCGGGGAGAAGAAGTGGTAAAAGGCCCCGCTGCCTTCTGGGACTGGAGCCAGAGGGAGTAGTGAGGTGGCGAAGAGGCAATAAAGCCGAACTGTTTTTTACACCGGTAAAAATTTAAACCTAAATTAATTTTCACCTAAATTGAGCGATTCTGAACGTTCGGAAGTTGAATATCTTATTTTCTCATTCTCAACAGCCTCCGGCTGTCTCCGAGGGATACAGCCATTGGCACACATCCTGTCCGCCAATTCATGGCTGTAAAAACCCGAAAATAAGACATTCAACATCCTCACCCAGAGGGTGAGAAGGAGATAACATAGTTCTCTGGCGGTATTATGAATATTCCAGAGCCCACGAGGGGCTCGAATTGGAGTATTCATTCCTCAGAGCAGCCAGGAGGGCTGCGAGAATGAGCCAGAGGATTATGTTATTTCCTGATCAAACGTAAGAATTGCTCAATTTAGGTTTCAGCTACTTTGATTTTGTGTTTTGAGTTTACTTTCATACTTTTACACTTTTAACTTTCACACTAACACGAGGCGATAAAATTGGCTGAAGATAATTCGCGAGCGGATGTTTTGATTGAAGCCCTGCCCTATATTCAGAAGTTTCATGGTCGTAAAATTGTAATTAAGTTCGGGGGCAGTGTGATGATGAATGAACAGCTGAAAAGGACTGTGGCAGAAGATATTGTTCTGCTTCAATACGTCGGTTTAAAACCCGTGGTGGTTCACGGTGGCGGTCCCAAGATAGCCACTACCCTGGAGAAGATGGGGATTTCTTCCCGGTTTGTGGAGGGATTGAGAGTTACGGATGAAGAAACAATGGAAGTTGTGGAAATGGTCCTGGCCGGGCGGGTAAATAAGGATCTTGTAAACCTGATTAACCAGGCGGGAGCGCGGGCGATTGGTCTGTCCGGTAAAGACGGGCAGATGTTAAAAGCCGAGGCTCATCCTTCAGCCGACCGGCTGGATGTTGATCTTGGTCAGGTGGGGCGTATTTCTTCGGTGAATCCCCAGCCAATTGAACTGCTGGAGGAAAAGGGCTATGTCCCGGTGATTGCTCCCACCGGGGTGGATGAGGAGGGGGTTACCTATAACATGAATGCTGATGAAGTTGCCGGAGCCCTGGCCGGGGCCCTGGGAGTACAAAAATTAATTTATCTTACGGACGTGGAAGGAATAATGAAAGATGGTGAGCGAATATCAACCCTGTATACAGATCAGGTTTCCGAGCAAATCGATGCCGGAGTGATTGAAGGCGGTATGATCCCCAAGGTTCAGTCGGCCCGCCAGGCCGTGGAAAAAGGGGCGGGCAAGGCCCATATAATCAATGGAACCCGTTCGCATTCTTTGCTTCTTGAGTTATTAACCCGGGAAGGGATTGGAACACAAATAGTGAGGAGAAATAATGATGAGTGATTGGACTGATGAAGAAAAATTTCTCATTCCTACTTATGATCGTATTCCGGTAGAATTTGGCCGGGGCGAGGGACCTTACCTGTACGATAAAAATAATAACCGTTACATTGATGCCCTGGCGGGAATTGCAGTAAATATACTTGGCTACCGGCATCCGCGTCTTGTTGAAGCAGTTCGCGATCAGGCCGATAAAATTCCTCATGTATCCAACCTTTTTCATATTTCTCCCCAGCTTGAACTGGCCAAAAAACTGTCAAATATTGGGTTTGAATCTTCGGCTTTTTTCTGTAACAGCGGCGCCGAAGCAAACGAAGCGGCGCTTAAATTTGCCCGGAAATACAGCGAGCGCTCGGGAAGCGGGGGCAAAAAAGTATTATCTTTTAATAATTCATTTCACGGGCGGACAATGGGAGCGCTCGCGGCAACGGGGCAGAAAAAATACCGGGATGGTTTTGGTCCTCTGCCGGGAGAATTTGAATATATAGATTATAATGATCCGGAGCAGTTAAAAGAAAATATTGATGAGTCCACCTGCGGCTTGATTATGGAATTAGTCCAGGGAGAAGGCGGGGTGCTGCCGGCCGGGAAAGATTTTGTGAGAGAAGTAAGAAAAGTTTGTTCTGAAAACGATGTTTTGTTAATTGTGGATGAAATACAGACGGGTATGGGGAGAACCGGCAGCTTTTTTTGCTACCAGCAGTATGGAATTGAGCCCGACCTGGTGACCCTTGCTAAAGGATTAGGAGGCGGCTATCCAATCGGGGCGCTGCTGGTCCGCCGGGAAATCCGGGAAGGACTGCAGTCCTCCGAGCATGCATCAACTTTTGGTGGAAATCCTTTTGTCTGCAGTTTGGCCTGTCAGGTCCTGGATAGTATTGCAGAAGAAAAACTGGTTGAGAATGCCCGCCAGCGGGGAAAACAACTTGAAGAAGGATTGGCTGAACTGGCCCGCACCAGTGAAAAAGTGAATCCCCCCCGGGGGCGGGGACTGATGCTGGCCTTGCCCCTGGATTCCTCCTGTTCGGCGGCGGAGGTTATGAATAAAGCGCGGGGAAACGGGCTGATCGTAGGTGTCGCCGGCGGCAATTCGCTCAGGTATGTTCCTCCCCTGATTCTGTCCGCAGAAAACATCGAAGAAATTATAGAAAAAACGCGAAAGACGGTAGAGAGTTTATAAACCCTGCTGTATCTTACTTCTGCTGGAGTATATTTACGGCCTCTCTCACGACGTCGTAGTCGGAATCCGTGGTTTCTATGTATTTGTCTATTCCCAGGCTTTCAAGCGCCTGGCGACCTTCGTTGGTTGTGTGAAGGGAAGTTAGCAATTCAATTAATTTTTTACTTATCTCCGGGTTTTCTTTTCGAAATTTTTCATTAATCACTGCCGGGGAAGTGGGGATTTTTTCTGTCTTGGTTAAAATTGGTAGAGCTTCGTCCGGGTTAGCCTCTTCCGGGATATTACCCGAACGGGCGCCATCATAAGCTACACCTACGTCAAACTCTCCCCTGAAGACGGCTCGAACCACAAGGTCGTGGCGCCCGAGAAAATTTATTTCGGCAAAGTAATCTTCGGGGACTATTTTTTCCTGAAGCAGCCGGGCCCGTGGGAAAAGATAGCCCGAGGCGGAATCTTCATCTACAAAAGCTATGGTTTTTCCTTTCATATCTTCCAGAGCTTTAATCCCTGAATTTTTATGGGTAAAAATAATCCCTCGGTAAAAATCGCTACCATAGCGGACCGGCTGGACAATGGGCGAATAAGCGGGTGTATCCACCTGGTTTCGATAGCGGGCGTATGCCAGGGGCGCCAGCAGGGCAATGTCATATTTTTCCTCGAGCATATTGCGAACTATTCCATCGTAACTGTTGGAGAAACTTTGTTGGACGTTAACTTCCAGTTTTTCTTCGATGGCTTTTATAAGGGGGGTATACTCCCGCAACCGGTGAATTACGGTTTCGGAGGGAATATTTCCCAGCAATATTTTAGGTTTTGTTTTTTCTTTGTCGGGGAAATTAAATTCCGTCCTGTAAATTTCACTTTCCTCTGTACAGCTGCCGGTAAAAACAATAAATAGAGACAAAATAGCAATCGTGATCAGTCGGCGGGACATACCTGGTTTTTCCCCTCTCTTTTGGCTTTGTAAAGTGCTTCGTCAGCCCGCAGAAGAAGTTTGTCTGCGGTTTCTCCCTCCCGGGAAGTGGCAATTCCGACGCTGATTGTTATCTGTTCTTCGAAATGGTTAATATCTTCCACACTTTGACGTATGCGATCGGCGACCGAGCAGGCGTTCTCGTTGTTGGTTGAGGGTAAAATTATGCAGAATTCTTCCCCCCCGTATCTGGCCACCAGGTCAAGTCTGCGGGCGGTTCCATGGGTATCCACAGTTCGGACCTGTTTTTTAAATGTATCCCCCAGTTTTTCGAGAACTTCGTCACCGGCCGGATGACCGTAAGTGTCGTTATAGTGCTTAAAGTTATCAATATCGATCATTGCCAGGGATACGGGTTGCGAGTCCGGGTCGTCAATGGACTTTTTTAATTGCAAATCAAAAAATCTCCGGTTATACAGATCTGTTAGTTCATCGGTTACCGCCCGGGTATAATGCCGGGCATTGTCCAGGGCGATTTTTATCTGGTGGGTTAAAATTTTCAGTAAATTAAGTTCATCTTCGCTGAAAGAGCAGGTTTCCCGGGCTAAAAGCAAGTAACCCAGTGGAGTAGAGCCGGAAACCAGTTTAAAACTCAAAACTTCTTTGAGGGGCTGTTCCTCATTCAGGCCGAGGACAGGCCGTAGACAGTCACGACTTTTTTTAGATTGGTGGCGGCGGCAGAACCCTTCTGCATCTAAAAGATTAAATATTTTACTGTTTTGTTTTTTCTTCCATGTTTTGTCCCGGGGCACGTTCAATCCGGCTTTCATTTTTAAAAAGTTATCTTTTTCAAACATCAACAGAGCTATGTGTTGAAGCTGCCAGGTTTCCTTGATCACATTTACTATGTGATCGTGCAGATCTTCCGGCCGGAGTTTTGCGCTGATTTTTCGGTTCAATTCCTGGATAGTGTGCAGATCTTCAATTTTTTCCTGGAGGTTGTCGGCCATCTGGTTAAAATTTTTCCCCAATCTTTGAATTTCATCGCCGGTTGAAATGTCTGCTCGTGCTTTCAGATCCCCCTCACCGAAGCGGGTGGTAATTGTTTCCAGCCGTTCTATTGGCTTGATTAAAAAACCGGCCAGCAGATGACTCACATAAAAAATTATGACCAGAAGCAGACTTCCGGCCAGCCCGTACCGGTAATACATTTGTTGACGTTCCGCTTCAAAATGTGAAACGTCAAAACCAAGGCGAACAACGCCAAAATCAGTTCTGAACAACCGGATGGGGATTAACATATCCAGGACCTGCTTATTGTCCAGGCGGCGGGAGATACTTGATCTACTTCCGGCCAGTAGCTTACCAATAGCTGTGCCCGGTAGATCGAGGTCATAATTTTCTTCTGAATTTTCGAGGAAAGTGGTAAAAATCTTTTTACCTTCGGAGTTGTACACAATCAAAAAGCGGGTATTTGGTATTTCACTAAGCCAGACGTTCATCTGTATTTCCAGTCTTTCTTCAACTGTACCGCCGGTAAGTAGCGGATCGGAAAATTGAAGGCCTATAACCTGCCCCATTGAGTAGGCCCTGGTTTTTATCTCTTCAAATCGGGCCTGGATCTGTGACTGGATGTGAACGTAGGTTGCAAGACCGCCGCCCACGATCACAATAATTGATAATAAAATAGCCATTTTATACCTTATACTTATATGCATAATGGAGAATAATAACAGGTATATGGAGAAAGTGAAATAGTTCAAACTGGGAGCAGGGTTAAATTTTTTGATAAACCAATGAGGTTGTATTTGCGCAGAAAATCAAAAATAAAAAAAGAAGGCTAAAAGTGAAATTGGTTGTAATTTAGATGTTACTGGTATTCTGGCTGAAGAATTGTTCCACACTTTCCGGGTTGGGTTGCAAAGAATTTTCGTGGGCAAATTCATAAGCGCTTTTTACTATTTTTTCTTCCAGGCCGTCTTCACGCAGAGAAGGAGGAACAAAAATTGATTGAAATTCTATCTCATCTTCTTCCGGTTCATGGGTATAACGCAATACTGCCTGTTTATCTGGAAACGGAATGTAAAACTTTCCATTGTCCTCATCGTGGATGACTTCGTGGTTCGAATCATCTGTCATATGTATCGCCCCTTTTCTATAGTGTAGTATATTATATCATTTATTGGATTTAATTAAAGAGACAGTTGTTTAAATTCTATAGATTGGTGAAATAATATTGACTGACAAACAGATTATTTTAAATGAATCGGGTATTTGTAAGAGACAACAGATGAAACAGCGACTGTTTAGATCGGATATTAAAAATGCGGACGGGAGCCCGCCTGACGGGGCTGTGGTTGATCTTATCTCTGAATCCGGCGATTTTTATGGGCGAGGTTTTTACAGCAGTGAATCTCCTATCGCCGTGAGAATGATTTCCCGGGGGAAACAGCAGGTTGATAAGAAATTTTTTGCCGCCCGGTTGCAGACAGCGCTTGAGCGGCGTAAAAATATATTTACCGACCGCTCAAGTATGAGAGTTGTGAACAGTGCCGGTGATTTTCTGCCGGGGCTGATAGTGGATAAATTTAGTGATTTTTTAGTTACCCAGTTTAGAAATAAAGCTATTGCCAGCTACGGGGAAATTATTTTGGACTGGCTGGAAGAAGAATTTAATCCAGCCGGAATTTACGGCCGTAATGACCTGGCCGCCCGCGGCCTGGAGGGATTGCAGAAATATTCTAAGACTCTCCGGGGGCGTAAACCCCCCTCCCGGGTTGAAGTCCAGCGTGAGCCTTATCTTGTCCTTACCGATATTATCCAGGGGCAGAAGACCGGGTATTATCTTGACCAGGAGTTCAACCGCCGGCGAATTTCTAAATACAGTAAAAATAAAACCTGTCTTGATTGTTTTTCCTATGCCGGGGGCTGGGGGTTGTCCTGTCTCCACGGGGGCGCTGAAAAAGTTGTTTTTGTTGATAACAGCGAGAGAGCGCTGGATCTGGTCCGGGAAAATATTCGCCACAACGGCTGGCAAAACCGGGCTGAGGTTGTTTGCAGTGACGGATTTGATTATTTGAATCATACCGACCGGAAGTTTGATTTGATTGTTCTTGATCCGCCCTCTTTTGCCCACAGCGACGAGAAACTAGAGGCTGCCCGCCGGGGCTATAAGGAAATCAATCTGCGGGCGATGAATATCCTCAAATCTTCCGGCGGTGTCCTGGCCACGAGTTCGTGCACCTCGCCGGTGGATGAAGAAATATTTACAGAAATTTTAACCGCAAGTGCTCATGATGCGCATGTTACCCTTAGTATACGTGAGCAACACACTCAGCCGGTCGATCACCCGTGGCTGATAAATTTACCTTCGTCACATTATCTTAACTGTATTTTCGGGGAGGTACATCTACCATGATTGATTTAAATGAACAAAAAATAGACGAAATCAAATCGCTGTTCCAGGAGAGAATCGCGCGCCAGACTGACCGGTCGCTGGCCCCCTGGCAGCAGAAACAAACCGTTGCCGGCGTAAGCTTATTTCCCGCCCAAAATAATGAACAGGCAATAGATTTTATCTTTTTACTTGGCGCTCTCAACTTTTCCTACTGGCAGAAAAACGAGGGAAAAATATATACCTGGGGGGTAACCGCTCCCGGCGGGGAAGAAGTAATTGACGTGTTTGCGCTCGCCTACTGTCTGGCTGATGCGGACGCGCAAGGATGGCTCGATTACGATGCCGATTTCTATCAGGATATTACTGAAGATCAGCTTGAAAAAATATTTTCGGACAGAATAAATAAAAGCTGTGAAATACCGATGTTCCACCACCGAATTCTGAAAATTAGGGAACTGGGTCGGGGGTTGAAAAAGTTTGCCCGCGCCGAGGGAAAACAACCGGCAGCCGGTTCTTTTCTTGAGCATTATAACTCTATCCCCGGGGTTATGGCCGGCCTGGAGGAATATTTTCCTTATTCCTACGGTGATCCCTTTCGCAAACTGCCCCAGTTGATGGTAAAAATGCTGATTGACAGGCGCCAGGAGAATATGCCGACCGACAAAAGATTTGAAACCGATGATTTTTACCGGCGAGCGACCCTGTTTTCCGGTATTGACGAATTAAAAGCCCAGCCGGACTATATGCTCCCTCTTTTTTGCCTGCGAATGGGTCTGTGGGAGGTTGAGGATGCTCTTGGCCGGCTGATTGCCGGGAAAAAAGAAATACCGATGGATCATCCCTATGAGCAGGAAATAAGGCGAAAAACTGTCAGGACGGTAGAAATGATAGCTGAGGCACTGGAAGGTAACCCGGGGTTGAACAACTGCCGGGTTGATTCCATAATCTGGCAGACAGCGGTAGAGGGTTGTTTTGCCGGTGAATGTGAGGATTGTTTTTTTAACCAAAACTGTGACGCTTACCAGGGGAGGAACAACAGGCTGAGCTGGCCCCACCACCTGACCAGGACTCCCAATTATTAAATGTAGATTGTTTTCAAAAAAGAGACTCAGTGCAACGACTATCGACCGAAGAATAAAAAATAAGAGTATCCTTAATATGTATTTTCCCGGGAATCAGTTTGCAGAAAAATGAGGTTTCTGGTTGTCGGGATATAAGCCTCGGAGCACTCCGGGAGGCCAGAAGAATGCGAAAATAAGATATTCAACTTCCGAACGTCCAGAATCGCTCAATCTAGGTACAAATAAGTCTTAACCTAAATAATTTACGGAGTTGTAGCAAAATGAGCGGTGATTTTTTGCGCACAGTGGACCGTATCCAGTTTTTTGGGTTAATACTTGCGGTAGTAACAGTGCCTGTTGTCTTTTTTATAGGTCCACAAAATTTTATATTATATCGTATTTTGCGGTTAGTATTTCCCCGTGAACTTCTGGAGCACGGGAACCAGGAGATTGTGCTTTTAAAACCGCTCCTGGCTCAGCTTATAATCTACTTTATGTTTATTCTCTGGCTGATAGAAGCAGTTGAAAATACTGATTGGCCGAACCACTTTGTCGAGAAAATGCCAAGGCCAACCGACCTTTGCTGCCAAT
>JBNJDC010000037.1:0-9078 GCA_051744565.1 bacterium | reverse complement strand
TTTAAAACTTTACTCATAGCTACCGGGCTGAAAATAATGCTTAATCTTTTCGTATAAATCTGCTCCTATTCCCGGAACCCGGCGCAGATCTTCCCGGCTGTTAAAACTGCGCACAACATCCCTGTACCATTGAATTCTTTCCGCCAGACGATCCGATAATTCAGTTATTTTCTTCAAATCCTCCAGCGACGCTTCATTGGGATTCAAAGGCCGTTCAAAGGGAATATCCACGTCCGGGTCAACCGGTTTTGTTTGTTCCTTCGTATCGGATTGCTCTTCCGGCTGAGTATCCGCTGAATGCTCGGAAGACGTATCTCCACGCAATTGCTTAATAACCCGCCGCATCTGCTCGGAATCACTTTTTAGCCGGGCTACTGTGTCGGCGTAATCTTTAATAACCATTTTCTGTTCTGTTATTGTATCGCGCAAGGTGGTAGAAATTTCTTCCAGCTGTTTTATTTCCTCCTGCATACGGTCTAACTGCTGTTCATATTTTTTCTTCATGGCGGCTGAATCAGCCTTTAATTGCTCTATGTTCCCAGAAGCTGTTTCTTCTTTTGCTGGAACAGTATCCTCCTCTTCCGCCTGTTTTTCTCCGGTGTCTTCCTCCTGCTCCTCGTCCGATAGTTCCTTCAGTTCGGGTAACTCAAGCTGTGCATAATTTTTTTGCGCCCTATCCACCGAGCGGCCAACCACCGGTGAAACCACCAGTAAAGTAAGAAGCAAACCACAGATCATAAATACCGTAAGATGTGAATTATTCATTATTATCCTCCTTAAAAAAGTTTATGTAACTCAAACTCTTATCAAAGTAAACATAGAGAATAAGTTCTTGTCTCATTTGTTCTATTGTAATCAATAAATACACATTTCGTAAACAAAATTTAATCAATTTTTGAATTTTTCCCATACGTCCGCTTCCTCCGCCAGTGCCCGGTATCGTAAATAAAATTCATGAGCCCCCTCTTCCTCACCCCGGGCAAGATACAAGCGTGCTAACTGTCGATATGCGGCGGGCCGGCCAGGAAAAATATTTCTGTATTTTAGCAGCCACTGCCGGGCACGGTTGAAATTTTCAGTTTTAAGGGCCAGCCGGCCGGCATGCAAATAAAATTCCGGATTTGAAAACAACTCAAGTCCCTCGCGAGCCGCCCGGAAAGCCTCCTGGATCTGTCCGGTATTTTCCAGTAAAGAAATATACCTGCTCTGAAGCGCAGAGGAATTTTCTTCCTTCCTAAAACTCCATTTTATCAGTTCAAGCTCCTGCCCCGGGGAAAGATCAACTGACTCAAGCAATACATACATTTTTTGAGCCGAGATCGGGACACCGGGGATCTTTTCAAGTTCTTCTTTTAACCGTTCAAAATCATTGTCTCGAGCTAAAATTCTAAAATAAAGTCCAAAAGCCTCCAGATGGGCAGGATACCGGCGCTGAACCTTTTTAACCTGGCGTAAACTGCGTTTATATTCTTCAATTTGCCAGCTATCCCGGGCCGCCAGGTAACCCGGGGGAATAAAATCCGGGCCGGGTGAAAATAACGAAGCGCCCATAAGCGGCAGAGCCAAAAATACAAAAAAAGTCATAATGAAAAATGAATATAAAAATTTCATAATTTATCCAATGTTTTCAACTATTTTATTAACAATGACCTCTTCCGCAGGTTGATCTTCATCCCAGGGAACAGAATATTGGTTGTCCTCCGAGGCAACCTCTTCGGTCAGTCGGATTCTCTCCTCGGTTGAAATATCATCATCAACCACCCGGCTCGGACCACAACCGGCCAGCCAGCTGGCGTTCAAATACTGGTGATTATCCGCCGCCCGGGCATAGGGAAACAGCAGAGCGGGTATTTGATAATGGATAATTTCAGAAATTGTGCCGGCTCCCGCCCGGGACCAGAGACAATCAGCCGCCGCCAGATAGCGGGGAAGCTGCAGTTCAAACTCCACCTGGCGAAAATTTTCATCAGAATTAAACTCTTCCAGGTCCCGACCGTATTTCCCGCGAATATAATAGATATGCCAGTTACGTTCAATAAGTCCCGGCAGAGATTCCTCCAGGGACTCCGATAAACTCAGTGCCCCCTGAGACCCGCCCAGAACAATCAAAAGCCTGTTTTCGGCAAACCATTCGCTATCAACCGGCTCACAGCGTCGGAGGGGGTTACCGGTCAGAGACGATTTATAATCAAACCATTTTTTCCGCAGAGGCAGGCCCCAGAAACACCATTCGGCAAAATATCCAGCCATTAAACTGGCTTTACCCGGCACCCTGTTTTGTTCCTGGACAAATACGGGTATCTGCTGGAAAATGGCAGCAAGCAGGAGGGGGACGGAAGAGTAGCCGCCAAAACTAATAAGAGCATCAAAGTCAGACAGAGCGGGATACAGACGAACTACCTCCCGCAGAGTCTTAGCAAGAACCCGCATCCGGGTGAGCGGTCCTCCCTGCCAGCCTTCCATATTTGTCCGCTGATACTCAACGTCAAGATTGCTCACCAGCTGATTATCAGCATCCGCCGAAGAATAGATAACCGCCCGGTGCCCTCGTTTACTTATTTCTTTTCCCACAATAGAAGCTGGAATCAGATGTCCACCGGTCGGGCCACACCCCAGGGCAAACTTATACACTTCTACAGCTCATCGTTAATTAACTGACGAGCCTCTTCCGCCCAGCTGGAAGCCGGAGCCCGGCGAATTACTTTCATTAACTCAAAAAAAGCCTGATCATGTTTATTTTGTTTTAAATAGCGACGCCCCTGCAGATAGTTCCAATGGGCTATATCCTCTTTTTTCCCTTTCCGATTGATCCGCTCGGAATATTTAGCTTCAATTTCAGACAATCGATCAAATTTTTCCTGATCCAGCAATAGTTCCATTTCCAGCAATAGACGATCAACAGAGGACTCTTCAACCGCCGGAGCTTCCGCAAGCAACTCAAGCGCCTCCTCGGAATCCTTCTCGGCTTCCCATTTAACTCGAGCGGCCAGATAATAATCACCGGGCTCTGGTTCTTTCTCCAGAACTTTCTCAATATTTTTTTGAGCCACTTGATAATTACCCACTTCCAGGGCCTGGCGAGTTAATTCCCTGTGATAGGCCGCGGAACGAGTTAACTCCCCTTCAATTTCCTCGAGTGTAAAACCATTATTCATCGGGGGAGTATCAACACCGGTCAATATAAAAGAAATATCTTCTTCGATTCGTTGGCGCAAGATCTTATTTTCTTCGGTTGATTTTTCTTTCTCAGTTTTTAATTGATCAATTTTATCCTGCTGGTCGGTTATTATATTTTCCATATCTTTAATTTCCCGACTCAGACCTCGATTTTCCGTGTGTAACTTTTCAATGGTATCAGCCTGTAGCTCAATCTTACTTTGCAAGCTATTAATTTTTCTCTCCTTTTCTTTTAATTCACCGGGAGAAACTTCTGGGGAGGATTCCGGAGAAGTCTCGGCTTCTTCATTACTCTCAGAAGTAACCGCAAAGCGCAACTCGGGAAGATTATTATCCAAATCATCAGCGCTCGAAGTATCTTCCCCGTCTGATGCACCAGGTTTATCCGCCGCCGGTGCCTGTGCCTGAGTTTCCCCGGAAAATACAGGTGGGGGCGTAATCCCCCCGGCCGAACCGGAACTACTGTTTTCTTTCTCTCCGGGCGGCTGAAGATCTTCCAGCTGATTTTTCACCGCCGGCGCAAGGGAATGCCCCGAAAATTTATCCTGAAATTTACTCATTAACTTCCGGGCCCGAACGGGTTCATCCTCAAGCAGGGCAGCCTGAATCTGTCCATAAAGTGCATCCCCCCGGACACCGGTGACCGGATGCTCACTTTCCACTTCTTCAAATAACCGGGTAGCTTCATCAAGCCGGTCAGCCTCGTAATATGCCTGGGCCAGTCCAAATTTAGCGTCCTGAATTAATTCGTGTTCAGGGTACTGTTCAATGAATTGTTTGAATAATTTTACAGCCTGCTGGTTGTTATCGTCCCAGTAGTTACTGTTAGCCCGTTCATACAGTTCCTTTGGCCCTTCGGCACGGACGGGAAAGACAACAATAACTGCAATTAAAACAACTGTTATGACTGTTATGTATTTTTTAATGGGTAGTCTCCTCCCGAAATAATTATAGATTCGAGTCATTTGTAAAGATTGATGCATAAATTTTACGAGAAAAAACCGTTTGAGGAAAGGATAAAGGTGGGAAATAGGTTAAATATTATCAGTATTACCGTTATCTAAGGGACTCGAATTATTGCCTTCGTATTGACCGCGAAACCGGTTGGCAAACTCCTCAATCCATATCCGGGCAGCTCTGTCGCTCGAAATTTCCTGATCATATCGCTGTTCAAGTTCTTCTTTAAAAGACTTGATTGCTTCAATTTGCTGCTGCATATAACGTTCAAAATCAGGTTTTGTTTTTGTCTTCATTTCTTTACCTCCCGCCAATAATTAACGACCTTATTTAAATTATCGACGGGAACCAGATAAAGCTTCAGGAATATATATAAATTATCACAACAGCTCCTCTCTATTTTTATCTTCTAAACGGTTAACCAGCTTCTTTACCTCTTCAGTTTTCTCGCGCGGACAGACAAGAACCGCGTCGTCCGTAGATACAACCACAAGGTCCTCGGCTCCAACAACACCGACAAACGGACCTTCCTCATTAAAAACTATACTGTTTGAGCTATCAATAACCTGAACATCACCCCGGCAAATATTTCCTTCTTCATCACTTTCATAAATTTTATCCAGGGCATCCCAGGTACCCAGATCACCCCAGGTAAAATCAACCGGCAAAGTCCATATTCGTTCGGAATTCTCCAGGATCCCATAATCAACTGAAATTTCAGGTAGCTGACCATAATAAGGATCAGTTGCCTCGGGCCAGCTCCCGGTTTCACGCCAGCGCTTTCTAATTTTCCCCAGACCCTCGGCCAGCTCCGGCAGATAGGACTCAATTTCATTTTTTATCCGGCGGGCCGTCCAGAAAAACATCCCGCTGTTCCACAGATAATCACCGGAATTGATAAACTTTTTCGCCCGGTCGCGACCAGGTTTTTCCGTAAATCGCCGGACGGGATGTACATTCTGTCCTTCAAATTCTTCCCTCTGTTCAGTTTCATACTGGATGTAACCATAACCGGTGGAAGGAAATTCCGGGTTAATCCCGAATGTAACAAGACTATCCATCTTCCGGGCGGCAGCTGCAGCTGAACGGGCTGCTGTCGTAAACTCTTCAACCGGGGTAATTCGGTGGTCAGCGGGAAAAACTCCAATAACGGTATCCGGCCCGTGAATTTCTTCCACCACCAGACTCCCCCAGCCCACGCAGGCCGCGGTATCCCGGCCCTCGGGTTCACCGAGAATATTTTGTTCCGGTAGCATACTGCAGGCCTGGCGAACCGGCTTTTGGTGTTCACGGGCAGTAATAACATAAATTTTTTCTTTATCGACAAAACTCCGCAAGCGCTCTATAGTTGAAGCCAGCATCGATTCACCACCGGCCAGCGATAAAACTTGCTTGGGTCGCTCCCGCCGGGAAAGGGGCCAGAACCTGGTTCCCGTCCCGCCGGCCATAATCATTGCCGCAAATTCCATCTATAAAACCTCCTCAAACCATAATAAAAGTCAAAACATACAATTCCGGTCAATTCGTCCCCCATTTTTAAACAGTTTACTCTTCCGCTCTTTCACGATAAATTTTGTGCTAAATATGAATTTAACAGAACAAATCAAAATTTAAATTTCAATTCCCGTTTCGAAATTTGGAAATTATTTTTTTATGGTCAAAAGCAAGGGGGGGAAGTTTATCCATTTCCAGGGTAAAAAATTCAACCTGGCCGGCGTCAGTACCCGCTTGAAGTTCACCATCTCCTTCCCCGACAAAACAGACGCTGACCGTATGCTGGCGGGGGTCACGGTCCGGTTCCGAAAATACGTGCCACTGGGAAAAGTTGACCAGTTCAAGGCCCGTCTCCTCCTCTATTTCCCGAACCACCGCTTCTTCCACGGTTTCGCCAATTTCAACCAGTCCTCCGGGCAAAGCCCAGCCATGGGGCGGATTTTTGCGCTTAACAAGGGCAATCTTATCTCCGGATTGAATTATTGCATCAACAGCAAGAACCGGTGTTTCAGGGGCCATTTTCTTTCCAGTATTCATAGGCAAGTTGTACCTCCCGATCGAATCTTTTGAGATTACACTTTTCAAATCTACGGCAGTAAAATTTTCCGTAATAATCCAGATACAATCCCCCGAAAGCAAGCCAGGTATTCTCCTTTTCTCCACCATCTCCGAGCAAAAGTATTTTTTCTTCGGATAAAACAAGCGGATTATAAACAACCCGCCCGCGAGAATCTTCACGACTTGCTATCTCGGTATCAATAAGGATAAACAGACCGGAGCGTCGATGCAAGCGAACGGCTGAAGAAACTGCTGCCCCGGAACTATAACTGTGGAGAACTCGAGTATCAGTTTGGCGGCGATGAACTTCTATCACTCCCCACACGGCTAAAATCATTACGCCTACAAGCAAAAGACTGATTAAAAATAAGCGCTGGGTGCTCATTTTAGTGAGAGGATGAAAAAGTAGCAAGTGTGAGGGTTGAAAGGAAAGGGTAAAAAAACAGCCACGTTAAATATTTTCCACAAAAGTTTGAATTTCCGCAAGAGCTTCGGTGCAAATATTATTTATCTCCCGGACAGCCTGCCGGTGTTCAATTCTTCGGTTCCAGCTCTTTAATTGTCCCTCAGCCCCTGCAAGTGTAAACTTTTCCTCTTCCACAAGGTATTTGATCCGAACCAGAAGTTCAAGATCATCCCGGTGATAACGCCGCTGGCCCCCGGGAGTGGTTTTCGGGGTGAGCCTATCTATCTCTTGTTCCCAGTAACGAAGGGTATGGGCGGGGGTATCCAGTATTTCTTCTGTTTCACCGATGGTGAAATATAGCTTATTTTCGGGGAGATCCAGCTCTTCAATTGAAATATTCATTTATCTCCGCTCTAAACTTCTGCGCGGGGGTGAAATGAGGAACCAGGCGGGATTCCACCCGGTGTTCTTCCCCGGTGTTGGGATTAACCATCTGCCGGCCCGAATGAACATTAATCTCAAACTTGCCAAAATTTTTGACCCGGACCTCTTCCCCCGCCTGCAGTCTACTTTTAATTTCATCCAAAAGTGAGTCCACAACTGTCCGGGCAAATTTACAGCTAATCCCGCATTCGGCAACTTCCCGGACCAGGTCCTTTTTAGTGGCCATCTCCGTTCAAAACTCCCGGCGCGCCCGGCGATTCATAAGTTTTTCAACCGCTCGCCGGGGAGATATTTCTTCCTGCAAAACTTTATCCACCATCCGGATAATGGGAGCCCGCAGGTCGCCTTTTTCTATCCGCCGCATGGCACTGGCGGTGGTCTTTATCCCCTCAACTACCTGGCCGATCTCCTCTTTTGCCTCATCTGCGGAAGCCCCGCCGGCGATAAGCTGCCCACAACTGTAATTCCGGGAAAGTTCACTGGTGGCCGTAACAATGAGATCTCCCAGCCCGGAGAGGCCGTATAAAGTCCGGGGGGACGCTCCCTCAAATTCTGCTATCTCCCGCAGGTCGTTCATTCCCCGGGTAATCAGGGCCGCGCGCGCATTTACTCCAAAATCAAGACCGTCCGCTATTCCGGCCGCTATCGCAATTATATTTTTCAGAGCCCCGCCCATTTCCAGCCCCACCAGGTCAGGATTTGTATATACACGAAAATACGGACGGAAGAATAAATCCTGCAAATTTTTTCGGCCCTCTTCATCCTTCCCGCCAACAACTACCGTTGAAGGGCGCTTGCGAGCCACTTCTCCGGCATGGGAAGGCCCAGTCACCAGGTAATAATTATCCAGAGTTCCCGTTAATTTTTTATAGACTGCGCTTAACCGCTCAGAACTGGCCGGATCAAATCCCTTGGTAAGAACTACAACATAATCAAGTTCCGGCAAAGTTTCGGATAGATTGTCCACCACCTGGCGAAAAGAATGGGAAGGAACGGCAATAACAAGTGCCCGGCTTGATTCTACAAGTTCCTCTGCACTTTTTACCGGGCGAAGCTTATCAGGGAGTTCAACTCCTGGTAAATATTGTTCATTTATACTTTTTTCTGCAATCTGCTCCAGGACCCCGTCCTGGACGTCCCAGATGCCCACCGGCTGTTTTTCCGCCAGCAAACCGGCAAACGCCGTCCCCCAGCTGCCGGCCCCGATAACACCAAATTCCATGCTTAAATCTCCTTCATAAAGTTAACATTCAGAACTACTATTTTAGTAAAACTGATCTTCCTCACCATGCCAGAGTTTTTTAATATTCGACCTGTGGCGCCAGACTACTACAAGCCCAAGAATTAAAGCCGCAAAACTGACCGGCTCAAATAAACCGCCATACAGACCACATCCCACCGGCAGAGCAACCGCTGCTGAGATCGAGCCGGCTGAAACATAACGGGTAATAACTACCATCAACAAAAAAACAGCCACGGCTACCAGCAGGGGAACCGGGGCAAGAACCATAAAAACTCCGGCTGAAGTGGCCACACCTTTGCCGCCGGAAAATTTTAGATAAACGGGATACACGTGGCCAAAAATAGCCGCCACTCCGGTAATAACCGGAAGATATGCGGGAGAATCAATAAAATATAACGCTCCCAGCACAGGGAGAGCGCCCTTGGAGATATCAAGAAATAAAGTAATTAAGCCGGGCAACCAGCCAAAATTACGCAGTACATTGGTAGCCCCAATATTACCGCTTCCCTTTTTCCGGATATCCTCCCGTCCAATATAGAGGCTGTAGAGCAAGCCAAAGGGGATAGCACCGATTAAATAAGCAGCTACAACTAATAAAACGTACTCATAACCGATCATTTTTCCTCACTCTCCCCGGTGAACTCCAGTTTTACCGGTGACAGATAAACTTCAAGTCGTTTGCGCAAAAGCTGACGCAGATGACGAAGGTCGGCCCGGGTCAGCAGATGGGCATCACGAGCTTTAATTTTAAAAGTAAGGGGATTAACGTCAACCTGCTCAATCTCCTGAAGGATAACCC
>JBNJDC010000036.1:0-9153 GCA_051744565.1 bacterium | reverse complement strand
AAATATTGTTGGGAAGCTGGCAATTATAGTATATGATATAAAATAGGCAGGTTGTTGAGAGTTATAATTTTAACCTGAATACAGGGAGATTTTTACAGTGGTTGAAAAGCTGGAAAATGAGCAAGAATTCTGGATAAGATTTAAAGAAAAAGGAGATATGCAGGCCAGGGATGATCTGATTGTGCAGTATGCCCCCCTGGTAAAGCATGTAGTTGGGAAAATAGTTAAAAAAATGCCTCCCAACGTTGAATTTGACGATTTAATTGGTTATGGAACCCTGGGATTAATTGACGCTATAGAAAAATATGATCATGAACGGGGAATAAAGTTTAAAACTTACGCTATTCCCAGGATCCGGGGTTCGGTTCTTGACGAGCTGCGCGCTCGTGACTGGATTCCGCGCTCAATTCGTAGAAAAGCCCGCCGGGTTCAGAATGCGATCAATATTCTGGAAAACCGGATGGGTAGTACACCCACTGATGAAGAAGTGGCAGAACACATGGGGATGAGTCTTTCCGAGTATAAAGACCTGCTGACGGAAATAAGTGGCACAAGTCTCCTGTCCCTGGATGAAATGTGGTCGGTGGATAACGATGAGGACGAAGTGGCCGTCCAGGAAGTTGTTGAAGGGGATCCTTCCTATGAACCGGATAATGTTATTGATGAAGAGGAAGTAAAACAGGTCCTGGCGGAGGCGATTGAAGAGTTGCCGGAGAAAGAACGGATTGTCATTACTCTTTATTATTACGAGGATTTAACCCTGCGAGAGATTGGTGAAGTCCTCGAAGTAACTGAATCCCGGGTCTCTCAGATTCACAGTAAAGCCACCGCTAACCTGCGGGGGAAATTATCAAAATTTGAAGAAGTGTGTGTGGATGCGTTATAATATAAGTGGAAGGTTTTTTTATATGCTGTTTCACCAGGGAGGGTGACAGGATATGCCGTTTTCACCGCTGGATCTACAGGTGGCCATTCAGCAGGCCGGCCGGGTGGCAGATGAGGTTGCTTCAGAAAAAGAAGCGCCGGATAAGGCGCGGGAAGAAAAGGCCCGCGAAGAAATAGAACAGCGTCAGCTTGAGGAGAATACTGCTGACGAGGCGGGAGAGACTGACGACAATAACAAGGTGGGAGAAGAACCCGAGGGTTCTGCCCAGGGTTACCAGAGTTATGCCGGCGAAGAGGAAGAAGAGGAGGAAGAAGAAACCACTTCAGCTTCCGGTCCGGAATCATCCGAAGTTGGCAGTTATCTTGATCTTACCACCTGAGATTTTAAGTTTGAAATTCCGGCGGATTTTTCTTTCCAGTATTTTCTTTCTTGCTGATTATATTTTCTGGAGGAAATATTGTGGTTTATTTTGCTTTGATTATTTCAATTTTTTCCCTGGCAATGAGTGGCTATTTTTACTGGCGTTTTCGCCGGCAACAGGAAATTTCAACCGATAACCTCTCCAATAGAATTAGCAGTCTTCTTTCCGAATTTAATTCCGTCTCTTCTACAAATATTGAGTTGCTTGACGATCGCACGGATGAGTTGCGCCGGGTAATTGAACTGGCGGATCTTAAAGCTAACAAATTAAACCGCCTGATTGACCGGGGCGAGGGTCTGCAGAAGTCACTGCGTTCAGCTCAAGAATCCTCCCCGGAGCAAGCCCGTTACCGTTCGGATCGGGAAGAGGTTCTCTCACTGGCGGAGGAAGGTCACGATCTGGAAGAAATTGTTCGGCAAACGGGTTTGAAAAAAGGTGAGGTTGAAGTTTTGGTTCGTATGAATCGCTCGCGGATGGGTAGCCAGTGAGCAGATCAATTTTAGTTCAACAGCAGAATTCCTCCCAGCGGGAATTACTTGTTGATATTATAAATTCAACTTCCAGCCGCCATATTTACGAATTAAGTTCTTTTGACGAACTGGTTGAAATATCTGAAAGACAGAGTTCGTTTCTTATTTTTACCCAGCTGGAAGCAGAAAATGAAAAGCAGGTTGAATGGCTTGAAGGGGAGGAAGATTACGTTGTGGGAATTATAAACCGCCGCTGGGAACAAAAGCAGCTCAATCCATTTATCGAGGCCGGTCTGTCTGATTATATCTTAAAACCGTATCAACCTGATCGGCTGGTTAAACTTGTGGATAATCTTTCAACCTTTTTTGAATCTTCTCCCGCTTAAGTTTTGCAGTTTTGGCAAACTTTCGCTATCCTTAGTACTTAATCGTAATTTTTTAATTTTGAGGGATTATTATGCGCAGTATGACTGGTTTTGGTGAAGCCTGTGTGGAAAAAAATGGATCACATGTCCAGGTCCAACTTTCTTCTGTAAACAGGAGTCACTCCGACATTAATGTTAAATTAAAAAATCATCCCGACCTGAAGCGTAAAGTCACCGGCCTGCTGAAAAACGAGATTGAACGGGGCGTTGTGGACGTAAAAGTTCAGAGTAATGTCCTTGAAGAAGAGAAAAAAATCCCCGAGCTCAACCGTGAGTTGCTGGAAGAATATCTTGAAATTATGGAAGAACTGGGCAGTGAATATGAGGGGGTCGAAAAGAAAGTTCGAACCGGCGAATTGATTGAATTTCCCGGCGTGTTTGAACTGAAATCACAGGCTTTACAATATGAAGAAGCGGAGGAATTATTTCTACAAGCGGTGGAGAAGGCCCTTGCCGAGTTAATTGAAATGCGGGAGCAGGAGGGTGAGGAGCTCAGGGATGATTTGCTCCGGCGAAAGAATAATATTGAACAGTTGCTGACAGATATTGAAGAACAGGTCCCCGAGGCCCTGAAAAATTACCGGGAAAGTTTACTTGCTTCGGTGGAATCCATCCTCCAGATGCCCGAGGAAGAGCTGCAGGAGCGGATGGAGGACGAACTTAAAATATATGCGGAAAAATGTGATATTAGCGAAGAGATTGCCCGGATTAACAGTCATCTCAAGCAGTTTGAAAATTACCTGGATAAAGCCGGGCCGGTGGGGCGCAGTCTTGAATTTTTAATGCAGGAGCTTCAGCGGGAAATTAATACCGTGGGGGCGAAAGCTAACGATGCCCTGATAAGTCAGATGGCTGTTGATATCAAGAGTGAACTGGAAAAGTGTCGCGAGCAGGTGAAAAACGTAGAATGAACAGTTTACTTGAGCTTGATCAGCCGGTGATTGATTCGGTGGAACGGCCCCCGTTGCTGATGATTTTTTCGGCTCCTTCCGGGGCGGGTAAATCCACCATCTGCCGTTCGCTCAGGGATCGCAATCCAAACGTGGTATTTTCCGTTTCCACCACAACTCGTTCCCCGCGCAGTGATGAGGTAGACGGGGAAGATTATCATTTTGTGGAGGAAGAGGTTTTCAAAAAAATGATTGAGGAAGGGGCTTTCCTTGAATGGGCCAGTGTGCACGGGGAATATTACGGGACGTCCCGCCGCGCAGTCCTGGATGAAATCGAACAGGGCAACGACGTTATGCTTGATATAGATGTCCAGGGCGGCCAGCAGATACGTAAGCTCTATTCGGAAGCTGTCATGGTATTTATAGCCCCCCCGGGGATGGATGAACTGGAGCGCCGCCTGAGAGCCCGGGGAACGGAAACTGAGCAGCAGATTAAAAAACGCCTTGAAAATGCTCGTGATGAGTTGAAGGCGGTAGAGAATTATGATTACCTGGTCATAAATGACGAGGTTAAACGGGCCGTTGGAGAGGTGGAGGCTATTCGCCAGGCGGAAAAAAGTCGGCTTAAACGGATCAAGCAGGGGAAACCCACCCTCTGATGAATTTTAGTTTAAACGCCCACCGTCCACTGGCCGGAGTTCGTATATTACTGGGGATAACCGGCAGTGTGGCGGCCTGCAAGGCCCATAGGATTATCAGTCTTCTCCAGGCTAGTGGCGCCCGGGTCCAGGTATTGCTGTCGGAAAACGGTGCTCGTTTTTTTCCGCCTGAAACGGCGGGAGCGTTGACTGAACTGCCCGTAATTAGTGATCTGTGGGCAAATAAAAAATCCGGAGAAATGGTCCACCTGGACGCGGCGCGGGCGGCGGATTTTTTGCTTGTGGCTCCTGCCACTTTAAATAGACTTCTTCAGCTGCAGAATCCGGATGCCGCAGATACTTTTAACACCGTGGTAGCCGCCTATGAAGGCCCTCGGCTCTATGCACCGGCCATGAACAGTCGGATGTGGAAATCGGAAAAATGCCAGCAGGTTGCCGTGGAATTTTCACAGGATATTGTCCCTCCGGCAGAAGGAGCGCTGGCCTGCGGAGAAAGTGGTCCGGGAAGGCTGGCGTCACCGGAATTGATTGTAGATTCGGTTGTTCGTAGGTTGTGGCCCTCCCCTCTGCAAGGACATAACTGGATTGTCAGCGGTGGTCCGACCAGGGAAGCCTGGGATTCTATAAGATATCTTAGTAATAGATCAAGCGGGCGGATGGGCGAAGCCATTGCCCGGGTTGGTTCTTTTCTCGGGGCCGGTGTTACCCTGGTAACCGGAGCCCAGCGACGGTATTACTCGCCCGGGTTTTATAAAAAAATAAATATTGAAACTGCCGAAGAATTGCTAAAAGTCGTGAAAAATAAATTATCCAAAAATACTGGCTATATAAGTGCGGCAGCTGTGGCCGATTATCGCCCTCAACCGGTGGAGGGGAAGATTTCATCCGGGAAAGATAATTTGCAAATTGAACTTGAAAAGACGCCCGATATACTTGCGAGCCTTCGCCGTGAATATCCGGAGATACCGCTGGTTGGCTTTTCGGCCGATGAAAGTCAAAATACTGAGAAAGCCGAAAAAAAAGTTGAAGAGAAGGGACTGGACGGTATAGTCCACAACTGGATTAATCAGTCCGACGGGGCCTTTTCTTCCCGTTTGAACGAGGCGACGTTTATCACTCCCGAAACTGAGCCGTCCAAAACGGGCCGCCTGGAGAAAAATGAACTGGCCCTTCAACTCTGGCTGTGGCTGCTGGAGGCAAATATTTTACCGTAAAGTTTTGAACTGGAGAGTGATTGTCGATGGCCAAAGTAAACGTTAAAACCGGAGGAGAAAATTATACGCAGGAAGTATCCGCTCGTTCGCACCGCTGGCTGGCGGATGAACCGGAGGATTTGGGGGGCGCGGACAAGGGCCCCGAGCCTTTTGAGCAGTTGCTGGGCGCCCTTGGTTCCTGCACGGTCACCACCCTTCAGATGTATGCGCAGAGAAAAGGCTGGCCCCTGGAGGGGGTGGAGGCTCACCTGGAATACCAGCGAATTGAAGCCGCCGAATGTGGAGACTGTGAAAGTGACGAGGGGAAAGTCTCCGTGATTGAGTTGGAACTGCAAATCAGCGGCGACCTCAACGATAAACAGCGGTCCCGTCTCCTTGAAATTGCAGGTCGCTGCCCGGTAAACCGGGCCCTGCGGGGGGAAATTATAATTAAGAAGAGCGCCGGCTGATATGGAAAATATTCAACGGTTGGCCCTGGAACTTCACAACTACCTGACAGCGCAAAACAATATGGAACCTCCCCAAATAAAACCAGTTGAAGGTGAAAATATGACTGAATCGGAAGAAATTAACGAACAGAACGAAAACGAGGAAGATCGCCGCGAGAAATTGAATCTGGCGAAGGATAATATATCCGGTTGTGAAAAATGTGAACTTGCCGATAACCGGACGCAAATTGTCTATGGCCAGGGGGATGTCACCGCCCGAATAATGGTGGTTGGTGAAGCCCCCGGGGCCCGCGAGGATGAACAGGGTCTACCGTTTGTCGGCCCTTCCGGTAAGCTTCTGCGCGGGGGCTTTGAAAAGGTGGGGCTGGCCGATGATGACATTTATATTACAAATGTGGTTAAATGCCGGCCGCCAGACAATCGTGATCCCCGGAGCGAAGAATTGCAGAGCTGTCGTCCTTATCTGGACCGGCAGCTTGAAATTATTGACCCGGAAGTCATACTTACCGTTGGAAATTTTGGCCTTCGTTATTTCCTGGGGGAAGATAGAAACATTTCCAGTTCCCGGGGAGAGGTTTACACCTGGCAGGATCGCCCCCTGGTTCCCACCTACCATCCCGGTTATATCCTTCGTAACCGTTCCCAGGCTGATTCTTTCGTCCGCGACCTCAAACTGGCTGCCGACCAGTTTAAATGAGCGGGGCGGCGCCCGCGGCGGTAAAGGTAGTATTTCTACGGAGAAATATAAACCGTCCTTTTACCTACCTGGTCAATAAAAATAAGGATTTTACCGGCAGCCCGGTGGTTGTGCCCCTGGGTAACCAGCTTACCGTCGGGCTTGTGATTGAACAGCTAACCTCTTTGCCTGAAGATTCCGAGAATCTCAAGCCTGTCGTTTGCCCGGTGGAGAAACTGCAGGCGCTTCCCGAAGATTTAATTGAACTGGGCCGCTGGATAGCAGATTATTATGTCGCTCCAGTCAATAGAGTTTTTGAGTCCATTGTTCCCGCTAAGTATTTGCCGCAGCCGTTTCGAAAATGGGAAGTTCTTGATCAGCAGAGGATCGGTTCGAGTGGGGTAGAACCGGAATTAAAAAGCTTCCTGGAAGAAAATGAATCTTTTGAAATTGCCGGGATAAGAAAAGAGCTCCCCGGTAAAATATCATCGTATGTGGAAAAATTGAATAACCTGGTTGAAAAAAATATTTTAAAAGAAGAAGTTAAATTTGAATCGCCGGCTGTTGACCGGCGAACACTTAACTATATTCAACCGGCAAAACCAATACCGGATGATTCAGAATTAACTTCAAGACAGCGGGAATTACTGGAGGTTGTTCGAAAATACAACGGCTGTTTTCAGCGTGAGCTGCCCGATAAATTAAGAAGAACGGATCTTTTGAAAAAACTCGCGGCGGAGGATTTAATCAGGAGGACTAAAAGGAAGCTTCGGCGGGCACCGCTGCCGGAAATAGAACCGGAAGCCGAAACTACCCCCCCCGAGCTTACCGGCGAACAGGAGGATATCGTGGACAGTGTTTCCCCGGGGGAGCCGGGATTTGAATCCCATCTTATTCACGGGGTTACCGGAAGCGGAAAAACAGAGGTTTATTTCCGCCTGGTGGAAAAAACTCTCCGAACGGGGAGGACTGCTCTTGTCCTGGTTCCGGAAATAACTCTGGCTGTATTTATGGTGGAAAGGTTCAGGGCTCGTTTCGGCGATAAGCTTGCTTTGCTTCACAGTGAACTTTCAAAAGGGGAAAGGCGGGACGAGTGGCGGCGTATACAGGAGGGAGAGGCGCGCGTAGTCCTTGGCGTACAATCGGCTGTATTTGCCCCTCTGGAGGATTTGGGATTGATTGTAGTTGATGAGGAGCACGACAGTTCTTACAAGGCCGGCCAGACACCCCGGTACAATGCCCGGGATAGTGCAGTGATGCGGGCCCGCCTGGCGGAGATACCGGTTGTCCTGGGCAGTGCAACGCCGGGAGTTGAATCTTATGCCAATTCCCTGCGGGGGAAGTATAAACTGCACCGGATGGTAAACAGGCCCACCGGCGGCGAGTTACCCGAGGTTCTGCTGGAAGATCTACGTTCGGCTTCCGGAGTAATTTCGGGTTCATTGCGCCGGTATACTAAAGAAGCTTTTAAAAATAAAAACCGGGCAATCTGGTTTTTGAACCGCCGGGGATACAGTAATTTTATTCTATGTTCTAACTGCGGGGAAACTGTGGATTGTAATAACTGCAGTATTTCCTTGACCCCCCATTCAAATCCGACACAGCTGCGCTGTCATTACTGTGGGTATCAACGAGATATACCCGATAAGTGTCCTGATTGTGGCGCTGAGGCCCTTCAGACGCCCGGAGTTGGCACCCAGCAGCTGGCCCGCCGGGCGGAAGAAATATATCCTTCGGCAAAAATAATCAGGATGGATGCGGACACGGTGGGGAAGAGAAAGAAACGTTTTGAATTGATGGAGAAGTTTGAAGAAAATTCCCCGGCTCTGCTGGTGGGAACGCAGATGGTCACCAAGGGCCTGGATTTTGGCAAAATAGATTTTGTAGGGGTCGTAAATGTGGACGTTGGTCTTAATTTTCCTGATTTTAGAGCGGGCGAGAAAACTTTTCAACAACTGGTTCAGGTTTGCGGCCGGGCCGGCAGAGCTCACCGGGGAGCTCGGGTTCTTGTTCAAACTTACAGCCCCGACCACTATGCTGTTCAGCTGGGGGCACGGGGGGAATATGAAAATTTTTTCAGCCGTGAACTTTCCTATCGCAAACCATTGAAATATCCGCCTTTCGCCCGGCTTGTAAATGTCCTGGCCCGGGGCCGGAATGAGAAGCAGGTCAGCGGCGCCCTGAATAACGTGCGCAACCAGTTGCCCGGCCGGGAAGATATCGAGCTTTTGGGTCCGGTTCCCTGCGGAATAGATTATTTAAAGGGGAATTATCGCTGGCATTTGCTGGCCCGGGGAAATATCGATTCAGAGTGGAAAGAAAATTTAAAGAAGGCTGTAGAAGCCAGTGGAGGGCAGGTTCGCCTGGCAGTGGATGTTGATCCCGTGGATGTTTTATAACTTATTTACTACTGGTAGTATCTGCTTCGAGGTCTTTCTTTAGCTGTTGTTGGGCTTCCGGGCCGGTATTTTGATCGATAGGTTTATGAACAGCATCATAAATCTGGGGGCCCAGCACTATAAAAACCGCAAAAACAATAGAGCTCATCAGGCCAACAACAAGCGCATATTCAGGAAGAGATTGTCCTATTTCTGACGAAAAGAAATTTAAAATAAATTTCATTTATTTACCCCCTCAATATTTTTGTTCTTTATCCATTTGTTTAGCCCTGGTCCAAATTTCACAAAGCCCATCCAACATAGTATAGTTAATTATTATTTTGTTGTATAATAATTTGCTTAAGGACTTATGAACAATTATTAAAATGAGTCTCCTGCTCCAGTGAAAAGTAAAACAGAAATAAATTAAAAAAAGTTGATTTAAACTTTTAGTTGATTGTCATTGCCCGGTTTGGAGACTGGGATGAGGGAGCAGTTAACCAGCAACCAGAAACCAGTGACTAGCAACCAGTAACTGACACTATCCCGGAGTTGATCTGAACAGGTGGATAAATTCAAAGTTATATTTATGGGAACGGCGCCCTTCGGATTTCCCGTGATGAGGGTTTTAAAAGAACATGAAAGTGTTGAAGTGGCAGGGGTTTTTACTCAGCCTGATCGTCGT
>JBNJDC010000035.1:0-9218 GCA_051744565.1 bacterium | reverse complement strand
ATAACATAATTCTCTGGCTCATTCTCGCAGCCCTCCAGGCTGCTGTGAGGAATGTATATCCCAATTCAAGCCCCTCATGGGCTTTGGAATATTCATAATTCCGCCAGAGAACAATGTCATCACCTTCTCACCAAGATGGTGAGGATGTTGAATGTCTTATTTTCGGATTTTTACAGTCATGGTTTGGCGGACAGGATGTGCGCCAGTGGCTGTATCCCTCGGAGACAGCTGGAGGCTGTTGAGAATGAGAAAATAAGATATTCAATTTCCGAACGTCCAGAATCGCACAATTTAGGTAAAAATAATATTATTTTACTAATTGGTAAGTATAGATGAAGAAAAGGTTATTTATTGTGTTGATGGATACTAATTAATTGGGAATTTATTATATTTAGAGGTGTTTGAAATGGAACAGACGGCGGCAGTTATTGGATCGCAGTGGGGAGATGAAGGCAAAGGAAAAATAGTGGACAGGTTTGCCAACCAGGCTGATCACGTGGTTCGCTACCAGGGGGGGAACAACGCCGGTCATACGGTGGTTGTGGACGGAGAAAAATATGTTTTGCATTTGATACCGTCGGGAATTTTACACGAGGGAGCTACCTCCTATATTGGCCCGGGGTTGGTGGTTAACCTGCGGGAGTTAATGGATGAAATTGCAAAACTTGAAAAAGTGGGAGTTCCGGTGGAAGACAGGCTAAGGATTTCAAGAAGGGCCCATGTTCTTTTTCCATTTCATCGCTACCTGGACAGCCGGAAAGAAGAAAAACGCGGCGAAGGTAAAATAGGAACAACCGGGAAAGGAATAGGTCCGGCTTACGTTGATAAAACGAGCCGCCAGGGGCTGCGCATGTGTGACCTGGCGGATGCCGACGCTGTGTACAAACACTGTGAACAGGTTGTTTCAGGCCTCGGCGAGGGCTGGGAAAATTTTGAGGGGACCGGCGGTGAAGAGATAGCAAACGAATACCTGGAATATTACCGGCAGCTGGAGGAACTTCTGGTTGATGTGCCGGGCCGATTGGATACGGCCGGCCGGTCGGGAGAGACGATACTTTTCGAAGGCGCCCAGGGTTCGCTTCTGGATATAGATTTTGGCACTTATCCGTACGTAACTTCCTCCAACCCCACAGTTGGCGGAGTGGTTACCGGAAGCGGATTTCCGGGCCACAAGCTCCAGCAGGTGGTTGGTGTAACCAAAGCTTATACCACCCGGGTTGGAGGTGGACCCTTTCCCACAGAATTAAACGATGAGACGGGAGAATGGCTGCAGGATAAAGGCGGGGAGTTTGGAGCAACAACCGGGCGCCCCCGTCGCTGCGGCTGGCTGGATTTGAAAATGCTGACTTATACCTGCCGGATAAACGGTTTTACGGACCTGGTTCTTTCCAAACTGGATATACTCAGCGGGCTGGAGGAAATAAAAGTGGCTGTTGATTACCGGGAAGCCTCCTCCGAGCGCCGGTTGCCCGATTTTCCGGCTCGCAGTGAACAACTGGGTGAGGTTGAACCTGTTTATAAAAACCTGGAGGGCTGGAATAAAGATATAAGTGCCTGTAGAAGTTTCAGTGAACTGCCCGGTCCGGCCCGGGACTACGTGGAATTTATAGAAAACAACCTGCGGGTGGATGTTTCATATGTTTCTGTCGGCCCCGGGCGAAAAGAGCTTATAATTCGCTGATTTTAATCAAAACTTGATATTAATACCCCGATGGTTTATATTTAATGTAAGATACCCGGTATTTAAACAATGATAAATTTTAGCTAAAGTTTTTATAGCAGGGGTCGATAAAATAACTAGGATGATTTCTTCAGCGGAGGGAGAAGTCAAATAGCGGGAGTTGCCGGATATAACAGGGAGGTTTGATTGTAATGAATGTTTCATTTAGTGGTCTTTCCTCGGGCATGGAATGGGATCAGATTATAGATAAGCTTGTCAAGATTGAAGCCCGTCCGATCAAGCGTTACGAGGAACGGATTGAAGAACAAGAAGAAGCACAGGATGCATTCCGTGATCTAAACAACCGCACCGCCAACCTTGCAAGTAATAACGTAAGTGCACTTACCGACCCCGACACTTTTGAGGCAATGAAAGTTTCCAATTCTCATTCCGATGTCCTGGATGCTTCAGTGGTTGATGAGGACAAACTTGCCTCGGGTACCAATGAAATATATGTTGAAAATTTAGCCTCCCGGGCCCAGGTTAAAAGCGGGGCCATGGTCCAGGATCAGAAGATGGCAACCGCGGGGGGACAGACCTCCCTCAGTGATTTTGATGTGGCAAGTAGTGATTCTCTTGATCTGACTTCCACTGATTTCCTTCAGCAGCTCAAAAACGAAGTTGAGACGACCGGAGTCGGTAACGAAGACATCATGGTCCGCCAGGATACTGCTGAAGGAGAAGTGGGGATAAGTATTGACCTGGACTCGGTCGATAATTTTAATGAGCTTAAACAGTTGATAAACGATCCGACTATTTCTGAAACCGAACACGAAGCCCTGCTTGATTATGAAGCCCAGGGCCACGCCGGTTCCAGCCGGGATTCTCTGGCTGATTCCGCCAACTGGTCGATGGAGATGGAATATGATTCCACTTCGGATAAATTTAGCATTCATGCGGCGGAGACAGTAGATGGTTCCGACGGGGGGCGAACTTTTGAGCTTTCCGACGCTACAGCCGACAAAGGATTTTTCCAGCAGATAGGGTTTAATTCCGACGATAATATCCATACTTATGACGTTGCCCAGTCGGATTACGGGATGAACTTGCTGTCGGCAGATGCTGACGGTTTACTCGGGGACGTAGCCTTTCAGAGCTCCCTGGACGGTTCCGGGACAATCCAGGTCAACAACACCGAGGTGAGCTGGGACGCCAGCGTGGACAGTCTGCGGGACGTGGTTAGCCGGATAGATGAGCAGGTGGAGGGCGTGAATGCTTCTTACAGCTCAGCAACGGATAAAGTTACCATGGAAGCGACCGACACCGGGGCGGGCGATGTAAATGTGGAGGATGTTTCGGGGAACCTGGCTAACGTGTTGAACCTGCGTTCTTCCGGGGACGAAGACTTTTATAATTCCCCGGGAGCTTATACCTCGGGGGAGGATGCGGAAGTAACAATTGACGGCGACCAGGTTAGTACCGACGGAAATACTGTTACTTACGATGGGATGGAGCTTAACCTCAAGCAACTCCATACGGAAGCTGACAACCCGGATAATCCCGTTGAACTGGAAGTGTCCGAGGATATAAATGGAATTACCGAAGAAGTTGGCAAGTTTATTGAGCAATACAACAGCATCATGGAGTTTATTAATGAAAAATCAGCAACAAATTACGAAGATGATGAGGAAGAGGCCGGTCCGCTGGCCAATGATTCGATGCCCCGGAACCTGTCCACCCGGATGGCCCAGTTTGTAACCGACCGTTACAAGGATGCCACCGGCAGCGATACGATCCAATCGGCCACGAATATAGGGATAGAACAGACAGATCCCCTGGTGGCGACGGATGCCGATAAAGGTAAATTGAATTTTGACGCCGCTAAATTTCAAGAAGCACTGCAGGAAAATCCCGAAGACGTTAAAAAATTATTTACGGCTTCCACTGAGGATGGAGATGCCCAGGACGGTATTGCCACCAAGCTGGAGTCTTACCTGGAGGGAATGACTGATCCTACTGATGGCCTGCTGCAGACCAGGATTGATGGTTTTGATACCAGTATATCCAACCTTGAGGATAGGATAGTGGACCAGGAGGATCGGGTGGCAGCCGAACGCAGCCGGCTGGAGTCAAAATTCATCCAGATGGAAAAGATGATGTCCGATCTAAATAACCAGCAGAGTTCACTGTCGCAGAGCCTCGGTGGCGGAGGTATGCAATCCTTACTGTAGAATTTTTATTTTTTATTCCTCAAAGTTATACTTTCCATTTCCCTTAGTGTTCTGAATTTCTTTCGTATGTTAAAATTTTCTGCATCAAATATTGCCGGAGTATAATATCTCATTAATCCAGGTTATTAATTTATGAGGAAAATACATTGTTATATACTTATATTATTGATTGCGTGCATTTTTCCCGTAGCCTGCAGTAATGTTTTGGTATCAGGGCAGGATTATTTCGCTGAAGAGGAACTTAAAGGTTCTAAATGGACGGTTGAGGTTGAATACTGGCCCCGGCGGTTCCGGGATGAAAACGCGCAGGGGGACACTTCGGTCACGGTAGATTGGGCTTACCGGGTGGAGGAAAATAAAAATTCTGAAGGCATTAATATTTTTCAGTCAGATGGTGAAGATACTTATTTACTGAAAACTACTGATTCAAATAAATTGAAAAATGTGTACCGTATAGTGGAAAATGAAAAAGAAGTTTACAAATTACAGCATATTCATTCACGTGTTCTGCAGGAGGGGCCTTTTTTTTATCTCCCGGACGAAGAACATCCGCCGGTGATCTGGTATCATCCGGTCCGCAAGAATAAAAAGGACAGGCAGAGATTTAATTTTCACCGGCATAGTTCCCGGCCCGGCGACTGGATGTACCAGCAAGTCAAACAACAGGATGATATTTTTCAATATAAGCTGGTTTACGAACCAGAAGAGATAGAAATAGAATTCAACTGGCCAGAGGCAGCCCCCTGGTGGAAAAAGGCGGTGTGGCGCCGCCGGGGGCGGGTGGTGGCCGTAGCAAAAACTACTTTTAGCTCCACCGATTAATATTGAACAAAATATACAATTTTTGGTTGAAATCAGCATCTAAATTTTTTTGACGAGGTGTTTTGGCAGTGGCCGGAACAATTGTGATTCAGGCAGCGGTTGAAGAAGATCTGAACGAAGAGGAACAAACGGAGTTAAAGCGGGAACTTGAAGACAGCCTGGAAAATATTGAACAGATAGAACCGCCGGAAGTATTTTACAAGCAGCAGACAGGAACCAGGGCCTTTGGTTTTGTTGTTGACAGCGGGCTTGATAAATTGGCCGAAAACCCGGCGGAGGGTCGATACCTGGCCATATTTATTCGAGATTCAGAGGAAGAAATTATCTCGGAGAAATTTATCCTTAATCCGGCCCTGAAAATGGAAAAAGGCAGGTTCGGGATGGCAATGAGTATTCTCCAGCGTAACGGGGTAAAAGAAGTCCTGCTGCCGGGATCTCCCTCCGGACAACAGGAAATGGTCCTTAAAGAACTGGGAATGGATTACCGGGTGGCTGATTTTAAAAAGCTGGAGGAATTAAGGGAAAAGTAGGTTAAAATGAGAAAATATGGATAAAATATCGTTTTTAGTTGGTTTTTGGTTTATTTTTTTAGTTTGAAATATACAATAATTGGTTATAAGATTTGAGCAGTATAAAATAATTTTTATTCAATAATATTACGGAGGAGTAAAGATGAAAGAGATTGAGGGACATTGGGCCCTGATAATGGGCTGTTCCAGCGGGTTTGGCGCGGCAACCGCCCGAGCTCTTGCCAAACGCGGGATGAATATTGCCGGAGTACATTTTGACCGTAAATCGGATATGGACCGGGTTGAACAATTAATTGAAGAGCTGGAAGCTAACGGTGTTCAGGTCGAGTTTTTTAACCGTAATGCCGCCAGTGACAGAACTCTTTCCAAGGTTATGGACACCATGGAGGAAGAGGTAGGAGATGAACAGTCCGTAAAAGTTTTAATGCATTCGCTGGCTTTTGGTTCACTTAAAAAATATATTGGTGAGGAAGATGAGGTAGTAGACCAGAAACAGATGGACATGACCCTGGATGTTATGGCCCATACCCTGGTGTACTGGGCCCAGGAGATTATTGATCGGGGATTGATGAAAGACGAAGGGCGAATATTTGCCATGACTTCGGCCGGAGCTCATACGGCGTGGCCGCATTACGGACCTGTTTCGGCGGCAAAAGCGGCCCTTGAAGCTCACATTCGCCAGCTTGCTTATGAACTGTCTGAAGAGGGAATAACGGCCAATGCAATCCAGGCCGGAGTTACCGATACCCCGGCTTTACGGAAAATTCCCGGCAATGACAATATGATTGCCGAAGCCAAGCGACGCAACCCCTCTGGCCGCTTGACCGAGCCTGAAGACGTGGCGGATTTTATTTCTTTGCTGGTTAACGACGGGGCGCGGTTTGTGACCGGCAATGTTCTGCGCTGTGATGGCGGCGAAGATATAGTAAGTTAGTTATCCGTCTTTAATTTGCCTCGGAACTTCCCGCCCGGACCACCTTGTTTCGTCCCGTTTTTTTAGCTTCATAAAGGGCAAGGCGGGCTTTTTTTAGTAATTCCTTTCCGTTTTCGCCGTTCTGGGGATATCCAGCCAGCCCGCCGCTTACTTTTACCTTGATAAACTTTTCTTGAGTCTTAAATATCGGTTTTTCAACCAGGGAATGGAATCGTTTGGCGGCCTGTCGGGCCCCGTCTATTCCTGTATTGGGAAAGAGGATACCAAATTCATCGTTGGTAAACCGACAGGGAATATCCACGTCGCGAAAACAACTTTTCAGCAGGCGTCCAAATTCCCTGAGGATAGCATCCCCCCCCTGCTGGCCAAGTTCGTTGTTAAGTTGGGAGAAGTTATCAATATCAAAAACAATCAGCGAACAATTAAGACCGTAGCGGTGGCCCTTTTCAACTTCCTGGTTGAGACGCCGCCGGAAATAATCACCGGTATGCAGTCCAGTCAGGCGATCATAGAAAACGTTGGATTTGTTGGTTGTTAGTTCAAGCTGACTTAAAATTATATAGGCGAGGTCACTTAGAGTTTCCAGTAAATATTTTTTTAAGTTTGAAAGTTCTACATTATTTTTCACCTCGAAAGCGACAACCAGTCCCCGGCGGTTGGGTTTACTCTGAATCGGGATGTAAATATTGCGGCTGCTGCTATTTTCTCGTGGTTCGGTCATTATCGGTTCGGACTGTTCCAGTTCAAGACTGGTAAACTGTTCGCCGGGAATGCTTCGCCGTTCTCGGAGGTCTTCCGGGTCAAAACCCCGGCAAGTTTCCAGTTGATAGTCATCCCCGGAACTGGTGTAAAAAGCGACCTCTGACGTTCCGAGTAGATTGCCCACAATTTCAGTTAAAAGGTTGTACAGGCGGTTATAACCTTCCGGTGAATGTAATGATTCGGTTAATTGTTGGTACCAGCGACTGATCCGCGCTTGATTTTTCTGCTGGTGATAGTCAACCGCGTGGGTGAGAAATCTTAATAAAACTTCTTTGTTATTTTCAACAAAGTCAGTTTTCTCACCTTTTGTTTCAATAGCTCCAAACCAGCGATTATTTTTTTCCAAATGATAGAGGGAATTACTTAAATCAAGCAGTCCGGTCTGGTTGTTGCGAAGTTTATTAATTGAGATATTTTCCAGAGAACCCTCTCCCCTTAAAAATACCGGCCGAGCAAGGTTGGGGCCACCAAAACTGTAGTCTTCAAGCGGAAGCGGCCGGTAGAAAATTAGGGGGGATTCCTGGAGGCTATCTTCCAGCCAGGTTTGGATTTTTTGGTATAGTTTTTCCAGAGATTTAGTTTTAGATAATAATTCAAGAAATAGTTCTTTTTCACTATTCTTCACCTGAATCACCCGAAAAATCAATTATGAATAATGCAGTAATCATTTAACCTCATCTTATGTTATCATAAAGTGTTTTGATTGTTCGCTAAAATGTTTATATTTTTATTACAGCCCATGACATAGTTCGGGTTCTATTCAATAAATGAAAGGAGCAGGTTGAAGTTGGTTTTCTGGAATAATTCGCAGAAAGAAGAGACGGCTGAAGATAAGGGAAAATTAAAGGGGGCTCTGGAAAATTTCAAGGATGGGATAAAGCAGATCTGGCCTGCCGGCGGTTTGTCCGGTGAACAGCTGAAAGATCTGGAAACCGCTCTTTTGCGCAGCGATGTTAGCCTGGAGACTGTTGATAAACTCCTGGAACCTCTCCGGGAAAATACGGTCTCCGGCAGTGGGGTTCAATATTTACGAGAGCAAATAAATGAAATTTTTGCCGGTGCCGGTAGTTCGCAGTTGACCCGGGCAGAGCAGGGGCCGACCGTATATTTTTTCATTGGAGTGAATGGGAGCGGTAAGACGACGACAATGGCTAAACTTGCCAGTGAACTGGAGGGAGAGGTTCTGTTTGCCGCGGCTGATACCTTTCGGGCGGCGGCAATCGATCAGCTCGGCCGCTGGGCGGAGAAGCTGGACCTTGATATGATTGCTCATAAAAAGGGAAGTGATCCTTCTGCGGTTGTTTTTGATGCCCTGGAGGCCGCGGAAAGTCGTAAAGTCGACTATTTAATGGTTGATACCGCCGGGCGGTTGCATACCCGGGGCGATTTGATGAGTCAGCTTAAAAAAATGTACCGAATTACGGAAGAAAAAATAGAGGCCGCCCCGCACGAATCTTTGCTGGTTCTTGATGCCTCCACCGGTCAAAACGGGCTTCAGCAGGTTAAAACTTTTGCCGAGGAGCTGCCGATAACCGGGCTTATCCTGACTAAACTGGACAGTACAGCCCGGGGGGGAATTGCCCTGAGCGTGGCTGATGAACTGCAGATACCGGTAAAACTGGTGGGCACGGGTGAAAAACTGAATGATCTTGTTCCATTTGAACCCGATATTTACTGTGAAGCACTTCTTGCCGGCGCCGCCCGGCAGGGGGATGGTTGAATTGGTCGTGTCCAGCCGGCATGAAAAATTTATGAAACAGGCCCTGCAGGCGGCAAGAAAAGGCGAGGGGAGAACCGGGACAAATCCACTGGTTGGTGCCTGTCTGGTGAAGGACGGTAAGATAGTGGGAACTGCCGGCCACCTAAAATTTGGCGGGCCGCACGCTGAAGCACGATTGTTGTCCGAATACGAGTCGGAAGCCCCGGGGGCGGATTTATACTGCACCCTTGAGCCCTGTACTCATTCCGGGAAAACTCCGCCCTGCCTACCCCGGGTTATTGATAGTGGAGTAAAAAGGGTAATACTGGCCCACTCTGATCCGAATCCGGAAGTGGCCGGCCGGGGGATAAAAAGACTGGTGGAGGAAAAAATAGAGGTTATCCACCCGGTTTTACGCAGGGAATACAGGGAATTAAACCGGGCATATTTTTATCGGCTGGGAAGTGGTTTGCCCTGGGTGGAGATTAAGCTGGCCCTTTCGGCGGACGGATATATCGCCAGCTCCACCCATCACAGTCAATGGCTTAATTCCCAGCCCAGTCGGGTGGAAGTTCACCGG
>JBNJDC010000034.1:0-9402 GCA_051744565.1 bacterium | reverse complement strand
TCTGAAGCTTCGGCCGAAGAGGAAACAAAACAGCCCCCGGCGCCGGAAGCGGAGGAAGAAGAGGAAACAGAAGAAGATTCAGTGGGCGAAGGTTTAAGCCTGGGAATGCCCCGGGGACCCGAGGAAGAAGCAGAAGAGGAGGAAAAGACGGAAGAAGGAAAACCCGTTTCGCCGGGAGAAGAAAAAAAAGAAGCAAGCAAAGATACGCAAGAAATGGAAGAGCCAGAGGAAGAAAGTGCTCCCGGACCTCCGTCGCCTCCCGCTGAGAAGAAAGACCAACCGGCGGAAGAAGATGAGGAAGGTGGCCTTTCCCTGGGAACAGCTAAAAAACCGGATGAGGAGGAACCATCGCCGCCTGTTCCCGAAAAAGATGAAAGTGAGCAAAAAGATACTGCCGACGCAGAAGATAGCGAAGAAAAACAACTCCCTCCGGCTCCTGCTGAAGAATCCACTTCCGAGGGAGAAGATAAGCCTGAGCCGTCAACCGCACCGGCGGAGGCGGAATCCGGCGATGAAAAAGAAGAGGGGCTTTCCCTGGGGATGGCCCGGGAACCGGAGGAAGAATCAGAAGAGAAGGAAGAGGATGAGACGGAAAGGGGAGGGTCTGCTGCCCCGGGAGGAGAGGATACGGCAGAGGAGGGAGAAACCGGTCCCTCCGGAGGAGAGATAAGTGAGGATACGCAGGACGAAGAAGCGCCCGGGCCTCCGGCACCGCCGGGTGGCGATGAAAATGAAGAATCGGGGGGAGGAGATGAAGATGAGGGGATTTCGCTGGGAACGGCCCGGGGCCCGGAGGAGAAATTAGAAGAGAAAGAAGAGGGAAAGCCTGCTGTCCCGGGAGAAGAAGAACAGGCCAGTAAAGGTACACAAAAAATGGAAGAATCGGCGGAAGAAAGTCCTCCTGTTCCTCCCGGCGAGGAAACAGGGGAAGGCGGGGAAGAAAATACAATAAGTCTCGGGGATGCAAAGATGCCTTCGGAAGAAGATGAAGGAGAAGGGGAAGAAAATGAAAACGAAGAGGATAGTAACTCTTCCGGCGGGGGTATGCTTAAAGGGGCAACCGGGGAAGAAGAGGAAGAGGCGGATGAAGGACCAAAGTTGATGGGGGCTGGGGGGGAAGATTCAAGTGGAGAAAAATTAATGGGAGCTGATTCTGATAGCGAAGAAGAGGAGGGGGACGGTGGGGGAAGCCTGGGCGCGGCGGCCAATGCGGAAGAAACGGAAGCTGACGTTTCTGAAGAAAAAATGGAGAAAATTGCAAAAGCTGTTAAACCCCAGGTTGATCGGTTAATTGGTGAGTTGCGCCATACTTTTGATTATTTTCAATCTCAGCTTGAAGGTGGAGAAATTGACGATCTTGTCCTGACGGGAGGGAGCAGTAAGCTTAAAAACTTAGATCTTTACATGGCGGATCAGCTTGGTTATCCGGTGGAAAAATTCACTCCGGAGGAAGACATAAGTGGCGGGAACGTCGAAACAAACCAGGAGATGCTGGTGGCTTACGGATTGCAACTGCGCGCCAAGCCGAAGGGAGCTTCGGTTAATGTCAACCTTGTTCCGGACAACCTTATCCGCAAGCGCCGGGCGCGTAAGAAAAATCAAAAGATAGCCGCCCTGGGGATAGCCGGGGGATTTTTCCTGGTGTTATTGTTATTTACCGCTTTCCTTCTCTATTCCAACCGGAAAAACGAGCTTGAAACACTTGAACAGGAGCTGGAGCGGCTTGAAGTTATTGCCCAGCAGGTGGAAGAACTGGAGGATACCCAGCAGGAAGTCCAGGAGCTGGTTGACGCTATCAATAAACTGGAAGACGGACGGACCGAGGTTTTGCCCCTGTTAACGGAGATAAATCGTCTGCCCGATGATTTGAGGGAATCCACCTGGTTTAAAAGCTTGAATTTGCAGCGCGCAAACGAACAGAGTTCTCTCGAACTCAGCGGAGTTACCGGGGATTATGAGTCAGTATCCGAGTTATTTCGCTGGCTGGAAAAACGTCCTTACATCACCAACCATGAAAGTGAAAGCATGGGGCGAACCACCATTACCATCGAGGAACAGGAACGGGTTATGGTTGATTTTTCCTCCCAGTATTCTGTCTCTTTTGCTCCGGAAGAAGAGGAAGGGGAACAGTAAATGGAACAGAGAGAGAAATATATGTTAATCGGCCTGGTGGTGGCCGCGGTGGGCGCCGGGGCATATTATTTTGTTATCCCCATGTGGAATCAATATTTTTCCTGGGCTGATGAAATCGACGAGAATGTCCAGCGAATCAAGGAGGCTCAGCGCCAGGCGGGTCGGCTGGAGGATTTGAAAGAAGAGGTGACTCAAACCAGGCGAGAGTTTGTGCGGGCTCGCCGCCGTTTACCACCGGAAGGTGAATTTTTCAATTTATTGGCCCAGCTGGAGGATGAAGCGCGAAATTCGGGAATAGAAGACGAGCAAATCAGGACTTTTTCCCGGGGGAGCGTTCGGGACAGGGATATGGTCCAGGTGATGAGTATTGAAGCTAGTTTTGAAAATATCACCCTTGGAAATTTGACTGAAGTTCTTTGGCGCTATAGAAATATGGAGCGGTTGATTGACATTGATAGTATAAGTCTGCAAAAATCGGGAGAGGATTCAGAATCAATATTTAGTGTTAGTTTAACTCTAAACGTTTATATCTTGCGCTCCGAGGAGGACGTAAGTTAGCATGGATCTCCAGCAGATGTGGGAGGATATTAACCGCCGGGTTGACTGGTTTGTGGCCGGTTCTATAGCTTTTGCAGTCGCGGCCCTGCTGGTGGGCGGTTATGCTGCCTGGTTTCACCTGACAAAGGAGGGACCGCTGGAGAAACATAAATTAGGGGCGGTAAGACAGGTAGAAGTAGATGAATCTGTACTGGAGGATCTGCCGGATCTCGAGGATATAGAGGTGGAGCCCGCGGAAAAAACTGAGGAATTGCCCGAAAGATTTGCTGAGCTTAAAGGAACGGATTTATTTTTACCCCTAACTGCCCGTAGAATTTCTGAAGATATGCTTCCGGGGATTGGCACCGGGCCGGAGGGGACGGACGGTTCGGATACCGGCGTTAAACCAGAAGAGAAGACATTGCCGTCGATTGAAGGTTTTGAAATTACCGGCCGCATCCTTGGCGATGATGAACAGGTAAAGATTGCTCTCTTGAAAAGGTCGGAAGATGATCGTATGTTTATAGCACGGGAAGATGAATACCTGGAGGGCACGGAGATCCAGGTTAAGGATATATCGGATACCAGCGTGCTACTCACCAAACCCGAGCATAAAGAAACAGAATTTCAATTTCAACTTGATCGGATGAACCAGCAAATAAAAGAGCAGATACTGCAACATTGAACAGCTTAAACCTTGTGTTTTTTGGTCGGAAAGTATTTAATAAGTTCCGGAGCTGTTCAATATCTACCCAATATATAGACGGGGAGATGAAATGATGCTATACAGGCGCTATCTGGTGGGGGTAAGTGTATTTTTACTGGTAATGTTGATTGCCGGTCCGCTTGCTGCCGCCACAGTTGATCCGGGGGCCCCGGATCATTTTGATGTCCAGGTGGGTCCGGAAGCCCGGGCCGGGCGTGAATTTGCTGTCCGCCTGATTATTCGGGACGCGGAAGGTAATCGGGTGACCGGCTATAACCAGTTGGACCGTGATATTATATTAAAATCTTCCGGTGACGAATCTCTTTCCCGCAAGGAAGTTTCTTCCAAAGATTTTGAAGATGGTGAGCTTACCGTATATTTGTCCTATCCCGGGGCCGAGCAAATAAGGGTGGAGGCAGCTGAAACTGAGCACGTTGCCCGGGGGCGTTCACAGGCGGTAAAAGTTAAGGCCGGGGAACCGGAAAATTTTGAGGTGAAGGTTCCGTCAGTCGTTCAAGCCGGTAGAAAGTTCACCCTTGAGCTCCGGGCAGTTGACGGGTATGGAAATACGGTTAAAAATTATAATGAAAAGACCAGCGGGATAGTCCTGGAATCCACAGGGGAAGGAGAGCCCCGGCCGGCATTTGTTGAAGCCGACCGTTTTGAAGGGGGAAAGCTTCAAGCTCAGGTTAAATACGAGAAAGCTGAAACAGTTCGTTTTAATTTAATTGACCGTTCAAATGAAATTGAGCAGACTACTTCTGAAGTAGAGATCTCCCCCGCTTCCCTGGCTGAATTTACTCTCTCCAACCCGGAGCGAGTTCGGGCCGGTGAATCATTTCGTTCGGTAATTGAAGCCCGGGATAAATTCGGAAATATTATCAATGATTATAATGAGGCTGGCGAGGGAGTCCGGCTGGAATTTTCCGGCGCGGGAGAAATTAAACCTGAAAAAATAGCTCCGGAAGAATTTGAAGAGGGCGTAGCTTTTACAAAATTAACCCTCCACAGGGCGGAGAATGGGCGGATTATTGCAGAAGATATAAAATCAGGAATCCGTTCGGAAGGAGAGCGGTTGCGCGTAGTAGCCGGTCAACCGGCAAATTTTGAGCTGCAGGTGCCCGATAAAGCAGTGGCCGGCGAAGATTTTGAAGTCAAAATAGCGGCTCTTGATGAGTATGATAACCGGGTGAACAATTATGACGAGGTTGGTGAACCGGTTGAATTAAAAATTTCCAGGCAGGGGGAAGATACTTTAATTCAGGCGGATGATTTTGAAAATGGCCGGGCGGTAGCGCGTTTGCAACATGAAGATGCCGAACAGATAAGGGTTAACGCTGCCAGTGATACGCTGGATATTAATGCCCGAAGTACAACAGTGCAAATCAGGCCCGCTGAACCGGGGGATATCGTGATAAAAAATCCTGATGAGGTGCGGGCCGGCCGGGGGTTTCAGGTTGATCTTAAACTTGTTGATTCCTATGGAAACACTATCAATCAACCGACTAAATACGACGGGGAAGTGCGCGTGGCCCTTATAAATGGCAAAGCTGGTACCGAGGAAACTATTTCTCTTGCTGATTTTAGCCGGGGCCGGGCTGAAACTGAGTTTAAATATGAAAAGGCGGAGAAAATAAATGTTTTTGCCGAATACGACCAATTTGACCTGCGCCGGCGCGGGGATTCTATTCAGGTGGTTCCCGCTGATTTTGAAAATATTGCCCTTACCACGCCGGGCGAAGTAAGGGCCGGGGAGGAGTTTGACGTCTCTTTGCTCTTTGAGGATAAATTTGGCAATCCCCTGCAGGAACTTCCCGAAGATTTAAAGCAAATAGAGCTAAATTCCAGCGGTGGAGACCAGTTTGAACCCCGGATGATAAATAGGAGTCAGATGAGTGTTCCTTCCTTTTCCGTGCGGACAAGTTATTTCGAGGCCGAGACAATCAGGGTCCAGGCCCTGGATGGGAAAGGAATAAAGCGGGGGGAGTCGGCGCTAATCCGGGTCCGACCGGGAGATCTGGCTGATTTTGAACTCCAGGTTCCGGCTCGGGTGCAGGCGGATCAGGAGTTCCCCCTCCGGATAAAAGCTGTTGATGATCATCAAAATATTGTTAAAAATCTTAATGACCGCGAAGGGGAGATAGCTTTTGCCACTTCAGGTGAAGCCGAATTATCCCCCCAAACGTTAAATTTCAAGCGGTTTGTTGACGGCGTGGCGGAGATCGAGGCCACCTACCGGCAGGCGGAAGAACTTGTTATATTTGCCACCAGCGGACAAATTAGAGTTCGCTCCGACAGTTTCACGGTTCTTCCCGGTAAAGCGGCGGAATATGAAGTGAAGATCGATTCAAAAATCCGAGCCGGAAAGCCGTTTGCAGCGGAAATTATAGCCTATGATGATTTTGGTAACCCGGTGAAAAAGCTGCCGTCCGATTTTCCCGGTGTTCAGTTGTCTTCCGATGGTGATCATCGGCTCAGTCCTCCCCGGGCGGAAAGTTCTTTGTTTGAAAATGGCCGGGCTACTGTTAAACTTATTTATCCGCGAACCGGAGAACTTCAGGTTCAGGCGGCTGAATTGGAAGAATCCCCGGATAATTCACTGTTAGATCGGGTTTATTTTAGTCGTAACCTTAATCAAGCACGGGTTTATCTTGTTGGTAGCGCTAAAATTCCTTTTAATGTTAAAGAACGCAGCAGCCGGGAAGATAGGGTATCCGTAAGTTTTCAACCTTCGGTTTTAGCAACGGATGGGGTAAGTTATAGTTACAATGACTGGTTTTTAAAACAGATTAAACAATATGCCGGTGGAAGTGATAATTTTCCTGCGGTTGAAGTAGAAATACAGCCCGCGGGACCGGTTGACTATGAAATTAAACGTCGGGAAAATCTTGTCGAGATTATTACTGTTCCCGAGGAAGTGGAAGAACCCCCTTCAATTGAAGAATTTGATCAAACAACGATGGATACTCCGGCGGACGAAGAAATAGAGACGGAAGAAGCAGATACGGAGGCTGAAACAGCTGAAGAAAAATCAATTGAAACTGAAGAACCAGAGGAAGAAGCGGCTGAATCAACAGAAGATCAACAACCCCCGGAAGAGAAACCTGAAGAAGAAGAGGAACTGGAGCTTTCGGAAGTTCAGCAGTTAATCGAAGAGGAACAATATGACGAAGCAGCAAAGAATCTGGATCTATACCTGGAGGAAAATCCGGATGATCCAGAGGGTAATCGTTTGCGTCACCGTTTGGAACGTATTAGAGAGGTCCTTGACTGATCATTAAAATGGAGCCGGGTCAATGAATACACTATTTAACGCAATTCATTCTAAGAGAAGTAGTTGCTTGATTTTAGTTGGTTTAGTGGTTCTTATTACTTTTTCCCTGTCTGTTGAAGCTCAGGAAACTGAGGAAACTTTTTCACGTGCGGTCAATCATTATATACAGGGGGAGGATAGCCAGGCCAGCCAGCTGCTGGAAGATGTTCTGGCTCGAAATCCAGACCATTCTGAGGCCCGGGAACTTTACTCGGAGCTGGGAGGGGGCAGTGATTTACAGGCTGAATCTAGCGCATCCGCCTCCCAACAGTCTAATCCCAATTTGTCGGGACCTGACTCACAGAGGACAGCGAGTGTTGATCGGTCGAGTCCAAACAGTAATTCTCAGCTGGATTTCCAGGTTTTTTCACCGGATACCGGTGGTAACGTCGAACAAAAAAGGGCAATGGCGGGGGAGCAAACGCTGGCGGAAGTGACCGTCCAGGAAACTGAAGCTCTCCAGGCGGAAGATGATCTGCCTGAATTTAATCCCTTAAACCCGGAAGAAAAAAAAGAAAAGGAAATGGTAGAGGAACCGGAAGATCCCGGGGAAATAAAAAACAGTAAAGAATTTGCCAATGAAAATTACAGTTCTCCATCTGCTCGCACGGATGCCGTGTACGGTCTGCAGGCGGAGGAATATGAGGATCGGGTCCGTTTTCGAATCAAGGCTTCGGGAACTATTGATTACATAACTTCCCATATTTATGATCCCCCGATGCTAATAATAGATATACCCGGGGCAATAAATGAGCTCCCTGAATCTCCCCTTGATATTTCGATGGGTAATACAATTCGCGTCCGCCACAGTCAATACAGGATCGATCCTTTTTATACAACCCGGGTGGTTATTGACATAGAAGAGTGGTCGGATAATTACCAGGTTACCCGGAAAGCCCCGGGAAATGAAATTGTTATTGATGTTTTTGATTCTGATGTTTCCTCGGAAAAAATTGAAACGGATGCAGACACCGGCCAGGAAATGCAGGAGCAGGAATCAATACCGGGCTTTGAGCGCTTGGCCGGTAAAAAACAGAATATTGACCTTCAGGCGGAAGCACCGGAACCGCTGTCCATTTTGCTCACTGATAGTGAAGGACAGCCGCGGTCCGGGCAGGAAGTTTTATTTGAGGTAATCGAGGGAGGCGGCCGGGTTGATGCGCAACCCGAACGGGATGGGTATCAACGAGCCACGAGGACAAATGAAGAGGGCAAAGCAACTGCTCGTTTTCACGCGGGCCGTAAAGCTGGCTTGAACCTGGTTGAAGCCTACGTGCCGGAGAACGACATGACGTTAACCTTCCAGATCCGGGTAAACCCCGGCGAGCCGGCACAGATTGAGAAAATATCCGGTGATCGCCAGGAAGTTACCTTTGGTTCGGAAATCCCCGAGCCGCTGGTGCTTGAAGTCCAGGATACCTACGGCAATCCAGTTCCCGAAACCCGGGTGAGGGTGGAGGATTTAACCGGGGAAGGTTTGCTTGATCTTGATCGTGAAGCACGCGAAATTAGAAACAACGGGCGAACGGATGAAAACGGCAGACTTGAAATAGATTTTTATCGAATCAGTCCCACGGCAAAGGAAAATCGGGTTCAGGCTACCGTTCCCCGGCCGGGTAAATCTGATTTGACTGACACATTTACAATAATCGGTCGGCCCCAGCTTATTTCGATAAGCTTTAGTGAAGCCCCCTTGCTGGATGTTGTGCGCACTCTTGCTGAAATTGCCGGCTGGAACATTGCCTTTCCCGATATGGTTGAGGGGGAAAAACTTGAGGATATGATGGTAAGTGTCCACCTGAAGGAAGTGACTGCCCTGCGGGCCCTGGATACAATCCTGGACATAAAAAATCTCACCCGGGTTGCCGACGGCAATATTATGAAAATAGTGGCCAAGCCCGGAGCGGCCCGCCAGGGGGTGCCGGTGCTTGAGCCGGCGGAACTTGCTGATTACCCGGGAAATAACATGGTTACCGTAACTTATAATCTTAGTTACCTGGAAGCGTCCAGTGACCTGGCCGGCCGATTGCAAAATGCACTGCTTGCCGAGGAATCCACCCTGGTGGCGGATGAAAGCAGCAATGCTCTTGTTGTAACCGACCTTGTTAACAATCAGCGGCGGTTGTGGCAGATCCTTCAACAGATAGACCAACCCGATCAGCTTTTTGAAGTTCGTATATTTGATCTTGAATATCGAAAAGCAGAGCAGATGGCCTCCAATATTAAGAGCTTGTTACCGACGGGACAGGGGAATGTTGTGGCCAACCGACCGAGGAATTCCTTGCTGGTATTTGCCGATCCCGGGTTGATGAACAGGATAGAAAAACTGGTGGATGGTATGGATAAGGAGGGGGCACTGCCCGGACGCATTGAGGTAGTCACCCTCGAGGGGTATGATGTAGATAATATTGCTCAACAGGTTAACGCTGTCCTGGGCCTTCAACCGGTGCCTCTTAATGAGATCCTTGATTTTGACGTGGATATTGAGGATGCGGATGAATTACAGGAAATGATTGAAGCCGGACGCCAGGTTAACGTGGGCTCTTTGCTGGAGTCGGCCAGTATCATCCCCCTGGAGGAGGTGGATCGTATCCTGTTGTTTGGTCCCAAGGACCTGCGGGTTATGGCCCGAAAGATAATTGACCAGGTGAAGCGAGACGCTGCCGAATATGTGCAGCGCAAAAGCTGGCGCTGGGTTTCTTTTAAGAATTTA
>JBNJDC010000033.1:0-9612 GCA_051744565.1 bacterium | reverse complement strand
TTCTGTGTCTTTGATTTGCTGGCCTGGGCCTCCTCGACAAGATCAATCACCTGAGACAGGTAGGAATCGTCGCCGGTTTTTTGGACCTCGACTTCCAGGGAGCCGTCACCGTTGATTGCGCCCCCGATAACCTCGTTTCCGGCGGTTTTTTCCACCGGTGTTGATTCTCCGGTCAGCATTGATTCGTTTAAAGTGCTCTGGCCCGCGATAATTTCCCCGTCCACGGGCACTTTCTCTCCCGGCTTGACCAGGATTTTATCACCAGGTTCCAGTTCTTGAACGGAGATATCCTCCGCGTTTCCCTCCTCGTCCAGCCGGTGGGCTTCGGAGGGCATCAGTTTTGCCAGCTCCTGGAGCGCTTTTGAAGCTCCCATTACCGACTTCATTTCAATCCAGTGCCCGAGCAGCATAATATCCACCAGGGTCACAAGTTCCCAGAAGAAGATTTTGCCGGGCAACCCGAAAACAACAACCGAACTGTAACCGTAAGCCGTGGAGATGGCCACCGCAATCAGGGTCATCATCCCCGGCGTTTTCTCCGCTAATTCCGTGTATAATCCCTCCAGGAAGGGCCAGCCCCCGTAGAAAAATATAACGGTGGAAAATCCAAACAGCACCCAGAGGTCGCCGTAAAAATCAAAAACTTCTTCCAGCCCGACAAAAGACTGGAGCATGGGAGATAGCAATATCACCGGGACAGTCAGCAGCAGACTGATCCAGAACCGCCGCCTGAAATCCGCCACCATCGCGGCGTGATGGTCCTGGTGGTTGTGATCTTCCTGTTCGGTTGAATCTTCCACATTAATCTCCTCCCCGGAAATTAATTCCGCCCTGGATTTAATTCGAAATTACAAAAGTGCAACTTATTTCCCCGCTTCCTCAAACATTTCCCGGCCGATCAGCAATCCAAAGTTCCACCCGCCGATTAATTTTTTTCTTCCATCTCCAATACTATATAATTCTCCCCCGCAATCAACAAAACCACCCCGGAGGCAAAAAAATGATGAAATGTAGTACTTAAATTCCGCATACGATACGTTTTTAGAAAATTAATAAAAATCCTTTAATCTCCCAAATTAGTCTACAACCGCCTCAATACCCTCAAAACACATGTCGTATTTCCGCAATTGCGAACATACGACATATAGCTTGATGATATTCTTTGAAGCCTCTTTGAAGCCTCGGAGGTTTAGTTATTAAGTTATTGCTTTCTGCTGAAAATATTTTCAATCCTAAATTCTTTGCCTGATGTAATGTAGTATCTTACACTTATACAAAAAAATAAAAGAGTGACCATAAAAACTTTTGCCGACAAAGAGCCCCTGATGGTTTTTGAAGGTGAGTATTCAAAGAAGGCTGAAAAACAGTTACCAGTCGAACTCTGGCAAAAGATCAAAAATATTCTGGATGCACTGGATAGTGCAGCGGAATTAAGCGATCTTAAATTGTATAACCTGGATCGTAAAAAAGGGGAGCTCAAGGGTTACTATTCGCTAAAAATAAACGATCAATACCGAGTTCTATTTCGCTGGGAAGAAGGAGAAGCTTATGAAGTTTTTGCCGGGGATCCTGGCTATAATTAAGGAGGTTAATTATGACTGTTGAAAGAAATGAAAATAGAGACCGAGAACCGGTACACCCGGGGCGAATCCTGGCTGATTACATGGACGAGAAGGGCTGGAACCAGACGGAACTGGCGGGGCTCATAGATATTTCCCGTCCTCATTTAAACGAAATTATCAACGGCAAGCGGGGGATTAGTTCCCGGATGGCTGTAAAACTGGCCATCGCCTTTGATACCACGCAAGAATTTTGGAAAAACCTGGACACGAAACGACAGCTCTGGGAAGCTCGCCGGAAGAATTCCGAAGAACTGGACAAAATCCAGAAGAGAATTGAAGACAGAGCCGACCAGTCGGCAGCCTAAAAAATAATTTCCAAAGTGGCAAAACCAAGAACGAGTCTCATACTTTAAAATTTCCTAACTAATTTCAATATACAAGTTTTAAGTTATGGCAAAATATCGAAAAATCTTTGGGGGTAAAGTTGTTAAATAACTAAAAATTAACAATCGATCGACTAACCCGAGGGGGATTTTGAAAAAATTTCCAGAAAATGACCGGCAAACGGAAGCCCTGGAGATCAAATCAAAGAGAGTGTTCGATTTATCTGAAACAGCACAACGTCTTGTACACTATAATTTAAAATCAACGGCAGGGGAAAGGTCCTTCAGTCCGGCTGTTCAAGTTCAACTTCAAGCGGTTCAAAGTTATCTTCAGTAAATTCATTTTCGTGGAGCTTAAACTTACAATTTCGATGATCCTCCGTCAGAATAATCGAATTCTTTTGAATTGTCATTTTAACCCCGGACATTAAAGTATCCGAAACAAGAATCTTGCCCCCACTCATCTCCTCTATTTTTGATTTCAGACCATCGAGTTGATCCCCGAGAGAATTGATTTCCTTTTTAATGGTCTTTGCTCTTGCCGTAAGCTTATCTTTAAGTTCCTTTTTATCCGCCGGAAGTTTTCCCACCCCACCCACTTTACTTGCTTCCTTCTTAAGCCCTTTCAAGCCGTTCTTGGTTTTATCCATTAGTTCCTGGCGCTCCTCGATTTCGTCCACCAGTTCCGAAAACTTATCACGCAGTTCTGGTGATATACCGCATTCCACTTCAGTTTCGGAAGCAAGTTCCCCTCCGATTTTCTGGGCTTGAATTGCCTCTCCGGCCCTTGTTATCCCACCAATAATATCCCCGCGGCGCTGACCATCAACGATAACGTATTCCTCGGCGTCAACCTGGCTGTGCATTATAGCCTGTTCAACCACAACACTCCCGCCGGCCTTCAACCTGGCATTCTCTATGTATTTGGCAAAAATATTCCCTTCGGCCTCCAGGAACCCCTCGTCCCGGCCAACGATCCCCTGGTCAACAATTATGTCTCCTCCAGACTTGACGTGGGCCTTACCGACGGACTCGGCTTCGACTCTCTGGGTTGCCGAAACCTGGAAGCCATCAAGAATCTTCCCGTCAACGGCAACTATTCCTTCCATGTCAACATTACCTATCTCATAGTCAAGATCACCGTTGATCTCAAAAACAGGTTCAACCAGCAATTTTTGATCATCTTCTTCTCCCACCAGCCTGACACGCCCCCCGGTTTCGGCTACAACCTCAGTTCCATCCTCCGAAAACCTGGTGTTTTCACCAGCCTCCAGTTCAACGCTCGCGCCCGGCTCCGGTGGTAATTCATCCCCGTAAATAGAAACGCCCGGTTCACCATCCGTGGGCGGGATAATTTTAGCAAGAACCTCATCCTCCTCGACACCAGCTATATTATTAACTGAGTGGTGATCAACTACTTCCGGGGCCTCCTCTTCCTCCGATTGGGGTCCCTCGCCCGCAAAAGTAAATTTGATTTCACCATCGCGACCCTGTTCCGGTTCCTGACCGGAAGCTATTACAATTTCCTCCTCGAACCTCTCCTTTTCAAAAACCTCGGACAGCTTCTGCTTGTCATAATTAAAACCTTCCGCCTCGAGGTATTCCTCAACTTCCTCCTCAGTAATCGGAATTCCTTCGGATTTAGGGGGAATAACTGTCAGGTAAGCTTCCGTCTCGGAATCATTAACTTCAATACTAAAGCTACCGTCGGTATTGGAGTCCCTCTGGCAGGGACCAATTACCTTCAGTTCACCGGTAGGATTTCCCACAAGTTCCTCAACCTTGTCCCAGTTAATATCTTGATCATAATTGTTTTCCTTAAGCTCCTCCTTAACTTGACCCATAGCCACCGGAAACCCATTCCCCTCGGGCGGATGAACAGCTAATTTTAAACCATCAGCTGTATTTTCAAAATCTATAAATCCATCAGCTTCCCCCTGTTGTTCGGCTTGTTCCAGCAGGCCAAAAGAGTTGGCCTCTTCCTCACTTGATTTCGCACTTGACTCCTCCGAGGATTGCTCAATTTCATCCTTCCTGATCACCCGAATTAAGAAATCCTTTTCACCAAACCCCATAAAACCCGACTTCCCCTTCTCAAGAACTTTAAACACCAGTTCATCCTCGGCAGCCTCAAGATATTTCGCAGCTCGCTTTACCCCTTCCTCCGGAGATTTACACTTTACCTTGACCGATTTTTTTGCGTTTGGGTCAAAATAACGACGCACGCTCTGCTTCTTTTCATCCTCCCGAACTTCAATCCCCCGCCAGGTCTTTGACTGTTTAAGCTCTTCTCCCTCCTCCTGGTCGCCTGAATTCTCCGGCTCCGGGTCAAGCTCAATAAGAGCCAGATCTTTATCATCCTCAATTCCCAGCAACGTCCGCAGTTGATCCTCCCGGTTAAACATCTCCTCATCTTCCTCGTAGATGACATTCCGGCGCAGTTCCTCTAAATCAGGCGTCTCGTATTTTTCCTCGATTTCCTCAAGTTTTTCACCGACGGAGAGATTGAAATCCAGATCTAGCTCCGGCTCATTGAAGCTATCAAAATTAATTTCATTTTCTTCCCCCCGGATGGTGCAGTGATTGTGTTCTTTATCTATAGGTTCTTTGATGGTCCCAATATGCAATTTAACCCCTGGAAACACTGTGCCACGAACATATATTTTCCTATCAACATTAGAGTTGAGTTCCTCTCTTATACCTTCTATCCGCTGGTTTACCTGCTGAAAATTATCTCGGGTATAATTAAAATCAAATTCCAGCTCACGCAGTTTCTTTTCATCAGCCGGGCTCAGACTGCCAGCCTCTTCCTTTTCAATCAGCTTATTTACATTTTTTTCCTTTTCCTCCACCTCATTTTCCAACTTGGCCCGCAGGTTCTCAAGTTTTTCCAGTTCCTCCTGCAATATCCCCCGGGCCCCCAACCTTAATTTCGTCGACGGAGAACTTGTTGAACCAAGGTCGTTCGCAACGATCAACTCGTTTGCCGCTACCTCGCCGCCAACAATGTTGGCATCCTGGTCAGCCAAAATTATACTTTCCGCGGCCTTGATGTTACTGTGTTTTATAGCCTCTTTAATTATCACTTTACTGCTGGCCTGAATACGGGCGTTCTCAGCAAATTTACCGTAAACTAAACCGTGGGCCTCAATTTTTTGTTTTTTCCCTCCTTCGAACCCCCCCTGAATGATAACGTCACCGCTGGCTTTTACCCGTGAGCTGCCCACCATTCCCATAATCCAGACATTTCCCCGGGCCTGCACCAGCCGATTAACCCCAACTTTCCCTTCAATAAAAATATTCCCGTCGTATCTTATGTCCCCGGTATCACTATCAACATCACCATCGACGTGCATAAGCGGTAAAACGTGAACAGTATCCCCGGACCAGACTACCTGGCCGGCGCGGCTGGCAAAGAGGCGGCGGTTGTCCTCCGCAGCCCGAATGTATTTTCCGGCTTTAAACCGTGGCTCACCGTCTCCAGTTAAATCCGCCGCGACCAGCTGACCCGGGTTAACCGCCTCAAAATTTTCCAGGGATTCACTGATTTTCTCAAGTTGGGCCTCTACGCTCTCTCCTGTTTCTTGTTCCTCTCCAAATTCTGCTTCGTGTTTGTTGAACGCGTATTCTTTTTTTACCTTGGACTTTTCTTTCCCCTCAATCTCGCTTGAGCGGATAGTTGTCCCTTGCACTTTTTCCAGACTGTCCTCGAGATTCTTTAACTCCTCGTCCGGGAGTTCAACATCTGCTTCCTCGTCCGGTGAATCATCGGTCGTTTCAGCATCAGCGTCAGCCATCGGAATATAAACCCCCGTGGCAAAAATTGATTAATAACAATAGTAATTTGCAAATTCTGCTTAATCTTTTCAGAAGCTATATTAGAGCGACTTTGTTAAGTTGATCTCATCTATTAGAGCATAACAACAGGGTAAAAAACAGTATATAATATGTGGGGATGATTGGAAGGGGGGGATTGACCTATAGAACGGGTATCGGAGGTTTAGTTATTAAGTTATTGTTACCTGTTTAAATTCCCAAAATTCGTCCCCCTTGAAATCAGATTTTATTGACGGCCTCTGCCATTTTAACTAATATGCTTTTAGAATGAAAAAACCGAATTTAATAATTCGCCACTTATTTTTTGAATCCAAGAAACATTTAAAAAATTATCGGAGCTGATTTGACAGTATTTTATAAAGGTAGTGAAATTAACGTGAAAAATTTGTTGGCTTACGGGAAAATTGTATTTTTTTCCTGTTACCTTGATTTTATGCGCGCAATGGATTATATTCCTACGTAGGGATATTATTAATTTCGTGCATATAAGGTGATAAAAAATGAGCTACCTCTCCAAGAGAGAAGCTCTCAAACGGATTCAGTCCGGGGGATGGAACGCACTTCCTCTGGAACTTACGGTTAATAAAGTAGGAAAGGATTTGGGCAATTTTGCTTATGATTGGCTGTTGGAACTCCAGTGGGAGGGGGTTCAAGAAGAATTTGCCGTGAAATACAAGCGACGGTCAACCCCGAAGCAGCTTCAGCAGGCCGTTCAAACCGTGAAACGACTTAACCAGAACGAGAACAGTTTTAATCCGATGGTGGTTGTTCCCTATCTGGAAGATGAAAAACTGGATTTTCTTGAGAACGAGAAGGTAAGCGGGCTGGATCTCTGTGGGAATGCCGTGATTATGGTACCGGGGAAGATGTATGTGCGGGAATCGGGGAATCCAAATCAGTTCACGGAAACTGCCGCCATCAAGAACGTGTTCCAGGGCAAAAGCTCGCTTGTTGTCAGGACGTTACTGGTTGAGCCCGTGTTCTCCAGCGTTAACGCCGTTGTCAGAGCCGTTGAGGATCGATGCGGTTCGATCAGTCAATCGACGGTATCACGGGTTCTGAAACGGCTGTCCGAATTAATGCTAATAAATCGAAAAAATGGTGAGATCAGGGTAAAGACCCTGGAGGGATTACTTGATAAGTTAGAGCAAAACTTCACGGTTCCCCGGATTCAGGGGGTTTGGAAGGGGAACATAAAGGGTATGGATGACCTCTTGCCGGCTATCTATCAATCTGCCCGGGCCACTGACGAATTGGTCGCGGGGATCTCCATCGATCAGTATACTGTACTCCCGAGTACTGAGGACACGACGTCAGTTTATGTAACATCGATCGAGAGAATTCTGGACCAATTGAAAAAGAATGATCTTGTGTTCGAAGAAACCGCGGCGTTCCCGAAAATAACGTTAAAGGAAACCAAGGACCCTAAAGTTTATTTTGATGCGCGAGAGTCGGATGAATTCCGGTGGTGTTCTCCCATACAATTGTACCTGGAATTGAAGCAGGGGGATCAGCGGAAACAACAAGCGGCGGAACAGATCCGGAATTTAATTCTTAACCAGGGGCGGCAAAAACTTGAAAGTGACTGATCGGCTGGGACGGGAACTTATCGACCTCGCCAGGGTCTTCTCCAGGGAGGATATCCCTACGGTGATTGCCGGGGGATATGGTCTGGTGTTGAAATACAGGAGGTCCTTGAATAATGATGAAGATACAATTTTTACGACCTTACCGGGAACTCGTGCGACAGCTGACCTCGATTTGTTTCTCACGCTTGAAGTTATTTCGAATCCACAAAAAGCCGAATACATACGGACAGTTTTGGAAGAGAAAGGCTACGAGCCAGTGGAAGGGGCTGAAAATTACCAATTCGTTCGGGCTTTGGAGGACGGCCGGAAACTGAAGGTGGATTTGCTTACTCCGGCGCTTGGTGAGTCGGAGGAATTAAGGGTCAAAGCTCAACGGGTGCGTCCGCAAGGAGCCAGCGGAACCATTCACGGGCGGAAAGTTCCGGAGGCATTCAGTTTGGAGGCAAACCTTCAGCCACTAACCATTTCGACAAAGGATGGTCAGCAAATCGCTGTCCACCTGCCGGATCCTTTCACTTATTACCTCTTGAAATTATTTGCCCTGAGAGATCGATTGGAACAGCCCGAGCACGCGCAGCGGCACGCCTTCGATATTTACATGGACGTTGGTATGATGACCGAAGCTGAATGGGAAAAATCCAAGGAGCTCTACGTTGAACACAAGTCACGGGACATCCTGGAGGAAGCACGACAGATTACAGAGCGACTGTTCGGGACGCGAACATCGCCCGGGGTGAAATGCTTGATGGAATATGGAAGAAGTCGTAATGACATGAATCTGGCGGACGAAAGGATCGATCGACTGGTTAAAATACTGAACGAATTATTCGAACTCGGGTGAATTAATAAATTGCCAGGGAAGACCGGGATGATTAGGCTTTAGAAGCCTCTATCCTTAAGCATTCGGTAAAAAAATGGAATTTCCCACCGATTGATTTGCCTTATGTTATTAAATGACATGGTCTGGCGTGGTTGCCAAAATAGAAGCCAAATTTGGGATCCCACCGGAGGTCACGGTGGTTTAAGAAAAGGATAAATCAATTCTCTGAATTTAGAACAAAATTGGACTTATATTTAGGAATAGGGTAAACTTTGTAGTGAGGTGATAATTTTGAATATTGATCTCCCCCTGGGTGAGATGTCTACTGAAGAAAAGATGCTCCTCTTGGAAAAGATATGGGACAATCTACGTGAATCCGAGGAGGATTTTTCTTCGCCCGACTGGCATAAAGAGGTTCTTGCAGAACGGAAAGAAGCTGTCGGGAGAGATGAAAGTAAGTTTATTGATTGGGATGAAGCGAAGGAAAATATCAGAGACGCTATTCGATGAAAATTGAAATTCTTGACGAAGCAGAACAGGATTTAATTAAAGGGTATTATTTTTACGAGCAGCAGGCTGAAGATTTAGGGAATTATTTTTTAGATTCACTTCTTTCCGAGATTGATTCACTTGAATTTTACGCAGGAATTCATCCCGAACATTTTGGATACTATCGATTGCTTGCAAATAAATTCCCGTTTGCCGTCTATTATAAAATCAAAGCGGAAACAGTCCAGGTATATGCGGTACTGGACTGCCGTAGGAATCCAGCCTGGGTAAGAGAAAGGTTGAGCTGAAGAATACGTAGCTAACCTTAAGTAATCGGTAAAAAATAGAATTTACCACCGATTTAGTTACTTTATTTCCCCCAAAAATTGAACTATCATTCCGGCAGATGGAGACGTAAATCTCTACCTGTTTTGCATGGCCGGTTTATTTATGATAAATTTATATTCGCAGTAGATAAAAGAAGTGAAAAAAACACGATCTGACTGAGAAGAATATGGCAAGATTTTTCAAGTGATCATCAAGAGCAGTAGAAAAAGCAATCCATAAGCCCCAAGAATAAACAAGTTCCTAAAGTCCTCGTACGATACGTTTTTATACGTTTTTGAGATTATATCAGGCCAACAGAGATATTAGCTTAAGGGACAGAAAGTTATGAAAACATTTTTTCGATTACTGGCCCGAATTATCCGATTACTCATATCTTCTGCCGAACAATCACGAAAAAGATCATCCAACCAGTCTCATAGTAGAGGAAGAAAAAAAGATGTACAAATGAATCCAAAATATAAATTCTACACTGAATTTCATCCAAGAACTCCTATGGAATCTCTTCTCAAACATGGAGAAATATCTCCAGGAAGGACGAGGGATCGATCAATACCTTCGACGCAACACAATAATAAAACTTATTT
>JBNJDC010000032.1:0-9756 GCA_051744565.1 bacterium | reverse complement strand
CGCCACGGTTGTCAGTTGATCAGTTTGCTGGTTAGCCAGTTTACTAGTTAATTTCAAAATCAAATTCAACATCCTCTCCCTCCGGGGGGGAAGGTGATAACATAGTTCTCTGGCGGTATTATGAATATCCCAGAGCCTATGAGGGGCTCGGATTGGGATATACATTCCTCACAGCAGCCTGGAGGGCTGCGAGAATGAGCCAGAGAATTATGTTATTTCCTGATTAAACGTAAGAATCGCTCAATTTAGGTTATATAATTTTTTGGACTTTATCGGAACACCATGGGAATATTTCGGGGCTAATTTTTTTCGTTCTCCTTGATTTTTTTCCAGTTATCCAATATTTCTTCAGTGTTTTCAACCTCCAGGTCGTCAAAAACGTGCGGGTGCCGGCGAACTATTTTTTCATGGATTCCATTCAAAACTTCGTCAATGTCAAATAGGTCCCTTTCTTCGGCCATCCGGGTGAAGAAAACGACGTGCAGCAGTAGATCTCCCAGTTCTTCGCAGACGCCTGCCATGTCCTCGTCTTCTATTGCTTCGATAACTTCTTCAGTTTCTTCGCGCAGGTGGGGTTTCATTGATTCCATCGTCTGCTGGCGGTCCCATTCGCAACCTTTTTCCGACCGCAGGTGAGCAACCAGTTCAACAAATTTCTCAAATTTACGGCCGGTTTTATCGGGGATATTTTCAAAATTTTCTCCCATCTTTTAACCTCCGGAGGTTAGTTTGAAAGTTTAAAGTGTGATAGCTTGAAAGTTATTAACACTAATATTTTACATTGATTAGAATTTGGTGGCAAATTAAAGGATAATTTGAAATAATACTGTATCAATGCTTGAATCAATAACTCAGGAGGAAAAAAATGAACCTGGATACTGCCCGCGATCGAATTCAGGAGATTCGCGAGGAGCTGCAAGAACTGGGTGACTATCTTTGACCTGGCTGAAATGAGAGAGAAAAAAATGGAACTGGAAGCCGAGATGAGTGATCCGGATTTCTGGGAGGATCAAAAAAAAGCGCGTGAAGTTTCCCGGGAGGCGGATCGGGTTAAAAATATGATTGAAACCTACGAATCGGTGGAAAGTGCCCTGGAAGATATTGAAGCAATGATAGACCTGGCCGAAGAAGAGGAAGAAGAAAGCTTCAAGGCGGAGATCAAATCCGGTCTCAAGGCCGCGGAGAGAAACGTTCAGAAATTGCGCCGAAGATATTTTCTGGACGGTGAATACGATGACCGGAATGCTATTCTCAGGATAAATCCGGGGGCCGGGGGGACGGAAGCCCATGACTGGGCGGAGATGCTTTTTCGAATGTATAACCGCTGGCTGGAGGATCAGGATGACCTGGAACATAAAGTTCTTGATTATTCTGCCGGGGAAGAAGCCGGAATTAAGGACGCTACTATCCAGGTAGAGGGGGAGTATCCCTACGGTCGCCTGAAGAGTGAAGCCGGTGTCCACCGGCTGGTCCGTATTTCTCCGTTTGATTCCTCAAGTCGCCGGCACACTTCATTTGCCGCTGTCTGGGTGACTCCGGAGATTGAGATTGATGATGAAGTGGATATTGATCCCGATGATCTGCGGGTTGACACGTTTCGTTCCGGTGGCCCCGGCGGCCAGCATGCGAATATGACGGACAGTGCGGTCCGTATTACCCACCAGCCGACGGGAATTGTTGTTTCCTGCCAGAATGAACGCTCCCAGCACCAGAACAAAGACACTGCCATGCGAGTCTTGCGTTCCCAGCTCCTGGAAAGAAAAATTCAAGAGCAGAAAGAGGAAGCGGCTTCCATAACGGCTGACAAAAAATCAATTGAATGGGGCAGTCAGATTCGTTCCTACGTAAATCATCCCTACCAGCAGGTAAAAGACCATCGGACGGATTTTACCGTTTCCTCTTTTGACCAGGTCCTGGACGGCGACCTGGATGGTTTTATTGATGCATATTTATCTTCTTCCGCCAATCAGTCGGATTAATGCCCCGTAAACTTCGCTATATAATTCCGCTGCTGATAGTTTTTATTACCGGTGTCGGTTTAATTCACCGGATAGGTATTATCTACGGTGGTCGCCGGGCAGATGTGGTTCAGTTGGGCTCCAGAAATCAAGTTAAATTTAAAACGGTAAGAGACCTGGAACAAGCTGGCAGGTTAACTCTGTTGACCGGCAGCCAAATTATGGATCAATTTCGGGCCCAGCTTCCGGTTAACCCCCATGTGTTTGCCCAATTTATTAATCTTAAATTGGATCCTGACGCAAGTTATATTCTGATTAACGAGCCGGAAATAAACCAGCTGATTCGCAGGTCGCTGGAGGGCGCTCGTGTTTACCGTGATCGTTATGGCAACAAGTACGACGGCCGGCGCTATCCCAATGCTTTTGTGCTGGAGTTTGATATTTCACCTGAAAATTTGCGTGATAAAGTAGTAAATCAATTTAAATTTCCAAATAAACACTCCGCAAATTATTTACAGCTTACCAGCCAGGTTGAAGTGGATAATTTTATCTCCGGTGAGCCACCGGAACAAAACATAAATCTAATTTTAACCTCAGATTTGGAACTACCCGCACTTTCTGAAAAATTCAGTCAGGCAATAGATAAAATATATGTTGAGGGCGACAATGCCCGGCGGGTGGGGCTTGATGATTTTGTCCGGAGTTTTGAATTTTTATATACTACCCTGACGATCCCTGGAAATTACCTGGACGGTATTTTTCCGCCCCTGGGACGTTATTTTTACCGCTGGGGGTTGTTATTGCTGGGAGTAGCAGTCTGTTACCTGGGGGTTTTCCACCATGAACAGCCATTACGCTGGCTGGGCTGGTTGATTTTACTTGCTGTTGTTTCCCTGTTTTTTTCCACTCATGTTCCCGCGTTGGGACTTTTCATGGCCGGACTATTAATATTTGCCTGGAAGAGAAAATCACGCCGGGTAATCTGGTTTTTACTGGCTGGGGTGATAATGTTTGGCTTCTTTTTTACGCCCTATTTATTGCGTCTTCAGGCCCCGGCGTCTGTTTTCTGGGGTGGTTTTTTGGCCGGCGGTTTTGTATTTTTTCCTGCTGGCTTAAGATGGGAACGGAAATATGTGCGGGTTAAAGAGTTAGTGTATCTGGTGATTTTAATGGGAACCGGGTGGCTGTTTTTTTATTTGCCTCCGGGGAGTTATAAATATTTATTTTCTGATCGGGCCTGGTTGCTTTTAGCGGCGCCGCTTGTGGGCCGGATAATTGCTCCGAAAACTGCACTCGATCAATATTTGTTTTTGACCTCCCTGGGAGGTTGGTTGTATATTTTTACAGGGGGCAATGCGTATATTAATCTGATTGCGTTTATATTTGCAATTGTTTTTCGGGCACTGCAGAGTTCATACCTGGATTGATTATTTAACAGGGAGAAAAAGATGAAAATTAAAACAGTAATTTTTGCTTTGATTTTATTGTTGATTGCCGGTTCTGTGCGGGCAGATGTTTATGTTGGCCGTAACGAAAATGGTACTATTTCTCTGACTGACACCCCTTCTGACACTTCTTACCGGTTGTTGCTGGAATCCAAACTTCCCGAGGATTATGAAGTCCCTTCGGGGGAGGAACTTGAGGAGATAGTTTCTGCTGCTTCCTCCGATTTTGGACCGCCCGAGCCGTTAATCTATGCGGTAATTCGGGTCGAGTCAAATTCTGATTCAACCGCTGTTAGCTCCCGGGGGGCGAAGGGACTGATGCAGCTTATGCCCGCGACTGCTCGCCAGCTGGGAGTGAAAGATATATATGCTCCCCGGGAAAACATCAGGGCCGGCACCCGTTATTTGCAAAAAATGATCAACAGGTTTGATGGGGATCTCGAACTTGCTCTGGCCGCCTATAATGCCGGACCGGGGCGAGTGAAGGAATACGACGGTGTTCCCCCTTTTAAGGAAACACAGAAATTCATTGAACGTGTCGAATTGGCCTGGGATGAGTTTAAAAATAAAGATGATACAATTTATACTTATCGTGATGAAGATGGAATAATAAACATTACAAATATTCATTAAGATGGTGAGAAAATGAAAAAAACAACGGTTATTATTTCTGTATTACTTGTGGTTTTGCTGGTAACTCCTGTTGAAGCGGATATATACCTTCGTGTAGAGAATGGGGATATTTCTCTAACCAACGCTCCGTCCGGTGAGGGTTATGTTCTTGTTCTTTCGCAGGAAGGGAAAGAAGGAGAAAAATTTGATCAGCCGGAAAGCCTTCAGCGGGCTATCGATCGAGCTGAAAATAAACACCATATACCGGAATCAATAATTTTTGCCGTAATGACTGCCGGGGAAAACGTGGGTGTGGAATCCAATAACATTATGGCTCTTCCTCCCGCTGTTTACGGAGAAATGAATGATACCCTGGCCCGGGACCAGTGGCATAATATTGACCGCGGTACAGCTCGCCTCAGGGAAATGCTGGGTTATTTCGAGGGTAACTTTACCCTGGCTCTCGGTGCTTATTTTACAAGCAAACAGCAGGTAGAAGAGGTCGGGGGTGTCCCGTCTGATTCCCGGGTTCGCAAATTGGTTGATCGGTCGCAAGAAAATTTTGAGGAATACCGGGGCAAAAGCCCGGCAATCATAACCTACGAGGATAAACAGGGAGTCCTGCATTTAATTAGTATCCTCTAAATAATATATTTTTGCCTCCTTATCTCAGGGCTTTTGAATCCCTTATAGTTGTAAAATTATATTGTATAATCTCTCTCTAAATTTATTTAAACTTGAATTTAAAATAACAGTGTAAAGAGGTTGATTGTGATGAGTAAGTATCCTTTTGAAAAAATTGAAGGTAAATGGCAGGAGCGCTGGGAGAACAAAAATACTTTCGGTGTCGAAACTGATGCGGATAATCCCCGGTATATTCTGGAAATGTTTCCCTATCCCTCGGGCCGTATACACATGGGTCATGTTCGCAATTATACGATTGGAGACGCGATGGCCCGTTATTACCGGCGGGAAGGTTTTGATGTTTTGCACCCCATGGGCTGGGATTCTTTTGGCCTACCGGCTGAAAATGCAGCGATAGAACGGGATATTCACCCGCGCGAGTGGACGGTTGATAATATTGATGAAATGAAACAGGAACTGAACCGCCTTGGATTTTCCTACGATTGGGATCGGGAAATAATGACCTGCTCCCCCGCTTATTATCGCTGGAATCAGCGGATATTTCTTGAGTTGCTGGAGAATGACTTTGCATATCGCGATGTGACGGTGGTTAACTGGTGTCCGGAATGCGAGACGGTGCTGGCCAATGAACAGGTTCATGACGGCTTGTGCTGGCGTTGTGATTCGGAAGTTATTGATAAAAAACAGAGCGGCTGGTTTTTTAAAATAACTGAATACGCCGGTGAGTTGCTTGACGAGCTGGAAGGGCTGGAGGGCTGGCCGGAAAAAGTAACAGAAATGCAGAAAAACTGGATTGGTCGCTCCCGGGGGGCTGAAATTCAGTTTGATATTGTTGATAGCGAAGAGACGCTTGAGGTTTTTACAACTCGCCCGGATACGTTGCATGGGGCCACATATATGGCCCTTTCCCCCGAACATCCGCTTGCCGGGCGACTGGCCCGGGGGACCGGACAGGAGGATGAGGTGGCGGAATTTTTAGACCTGGTTGCGAAGGAAGATGAACTGGAGACCACCGCCGGTGTATTCACCGGCCGTTATGCTGTTAATCCTGTTAACGACAAACAGATCCCCATTTACCTGGCTGATTATGTCCTGATGGAATATGGGACTGGAGCAATTATGGCGGTTCCCGCCCATGATGAGCGAGATTTTGAGTTTGCTTCCTATCATGATATTGAGATTATCCCGGTAATAGAACCTGCCGAAGGGCTGGAGGAACCGCTTGCGGAGGCTTATACGGGGGAAGGAACTTTAATAAACTCCGGGCCGCACAGCGGGCTGGAGTCGGAAGAGGCCCGGCCGGAGATTGCAAACTGGCTGGAGGAAAAAAGCCGGGGAGAAGCAACAATAACCTACCGGCTGCGGGACTGGGGAATCAGTCGCCAGCGTTACTGGGGGACGCCAATCCCCGTGATTTATTGTGATGAATGTGGACCGGTGCCGGTCCCCGAGGAGAACTTGCCGGTTGAGCTTCCCGATGACGTGGAATTTACAAGTTCGGGAAATATCCTGGCTGATTGCGAAGAATTTGTGGAGACCGAATGTCCCAACTGCGGGGAGTCGGCCCGCCGGGAAACAGATACAATGGATACTTTTGTCGATAGTTCCTGGTATTATGCCCGTTATGTTTCGCCCCACAACGAGGAGGAACCTTTTGCCCCGGAGGAGGCTAACCACTGGCTTCCCGTGGATAATTATATTGGAGGGGTGGAACACGCCTGTATGCACCTTCTTTATTCTCGATTTTTTCACAAGGCCCTGCGCGACTCCGGCTGGCTGGACAGTGGTGAACCTTTTGAAAATCTGCTCACCCAGGGAATGGTTCTGCTGGGAGGGGAGAAAATGAGTAAAAGCAAGGGGAACGTGGTTGATCCCGAGGAAATGCTGGAGAAATACGGGGCGGATGCTGTCCGGCTTTTCACTCTTTTTGCCGCCCCCCCGGAAAAAGACCTTGAGTGGGATGAATCGGGACTGCAGGGGGCGGATAGATTTTTAAACCGCATCTGGAATTTCAGCCGAAAATATAAGGGGAAACTTTCAACTCCCGGCGGAGAACCGCCTGCACCGGAGGGAGATAATGAGCAGGCAAATGAATTATATCAGAAAACTCATCGGACAATCCGGGATGTGACGGAGGATTTAACCGGGGATTTTCAGTTTAACACCGCGATTGCCGCCTGTATGGAGTTTTTCAACACACTACAGGACAGTCGGGACGTCGAGGACGACCTGCTGGGTTGGAGTTTTTCTGTTCTTCTTGATTTGCTCCACCCGGTTGCCCCCCACATCTGTAACGAAATTGCTGAACGTTTAAATTACGAAACTCTCCCCCAGGATCAAGGTTGGCCGGAATTTTCCGAGGAAGCCACCCGGGCCGAGGAAGTTGAAATTGTCATCCAGGTTAACGGAAAAGTGCGCGACCGGATGACAGTGCCGGCGGGCTGTTCGGAGGATAAACTTAAAAAAGAGGCCAGAGGACGCGAGCGGGTAAATGAATTTTTGGACGGTGAACCCAAGAAAATAATTGTTGTTCCCGATAAACTTGTTAACGTGGTCGGCTGATTTTAATATTTGTATCTGGACGGCGAATGTTTTATATTTAACTTGGGTGGTGAAAAGATATAGTAAGGGAGTCAGAGGGCTTATAGTTAAATACAAGAGAGGGCGATAATTTTGATAAAATCAAAGTCAGCCGACTTTGTTTCCCCCCGGGACTTAATTCGGAGGGCGCGCAGCAACCTGATTCGTTCCCGCCAGGAAAAACCAGCTGGAGTTCTGCGGGAAGATTTATGTTTCAACGCCCACCAGGCGGCGGAAAAAGCGCTGAAGGCTGTTTGCCTGGAGCATGATATTTCGTATCGTTTTGCTCATGACCTCGGGGATTTAATTGCCTGTCTGGAAAATAAAAATATTTTTATCCCCGAACAGGTGGAGCAGTCCGCTCAATTAAGCGAGTATGCCCTCCCGGTACTATCATGTGCTGCCGTTCCCCCGGATTACGTTTCCGCCAAAGAACATCAGCAGGCGGTGGATACCGCCCGGGAAGTATTCAGGTGGGCGTCCAATCAACTTGAAGAGGAGTTACCGGTCGGCGAGTAAATCTTCAAGTGCCGGTCCGGGCCGGGAAAATTTAAAATCAAAGCCCCTGTGCTGCAGAGCCCGGGGATATACGCGCAGAGAGGATCTAAACACTTCAGTTGCTTCCCCGTAAACTAACCTCAGTAGAAATTCAGGATATTTAAACCGTACGGGTTTATCCAGGTATTTTCCTACCAGTTCTGTAAATCTTTTGTTTCGAATTGGTCCGGGAGCTGTCAGGTTATAGGGACCTTCAAGCTGATTATCGAGAATGTAAAGGATGGCCCGTACGGTGTCTTTAATATGAATCCAGGGCATGAATTGGCGGCCGTCGCCCACATACCCTCCCATCCCCCAGGCAAAGGGTTTGAAAAAAGAAAAAGGATTGCGAATCTTATCTAAAATCCCCCCCTCTTGCGCAAGTACATAGCCGGTTCTAATCGTCGAGATGGCTGGCTGTTTGCTGAAAACCCGGTCCCGGGCAAAAGTATAGATAACCTTTTCCCATTCCTGGGCCACCTGGGCCAGGAAAGTTTTCCCGGGATCATTTTTTTCAGTTAATTTTTCATCTTCCCGGTTACCATAATAAGCGGCGGAGGAGCCTCCAATGAAATTATTCAATGTTCCCCGGTATTTACGCACTGCATTAATGACGGTTTTTGTTCCCTCGATTCTGCTCTTCTTAATCTCCTTTTTGTAATTGGCTGTCCATTTTTGCGCAAGAACCGGAGCTCCCGCCAGGTGGACAATGGCGCTCGTATTTTTGGGGATGTTTAGTGAATTCGAATCCGCCGGGTCCCAGTTTACGTAATTTTTACCTTCCTTACTGCGACTGGCGATTACCGGGTGATCCCCCCGATTTTTAAGCGCTTCGGCCAGATGTGAACCGATAAGGCCGGTTCCGCCGGTGATTAAAACTTTCATATTAATTCAACTCTTCTGTAGGGATATAAAATTTGTTACCGGAACCGATGATTATATAGCGAGCAGGCGATTGTTTCAATAAATGCTTCGGCGCGGGGGATATTTTTGGATTAGTTGACTGTATTTTTACCTGTATTAGAATCTTAGTGTCTGGCAGTGATTTGATTGGTTCATTTCAGAGGGATGTTTACTGGAAAGAGTGATTAAAATTTCTTCTGAAGTTCATTATTGTGCCGTTTCTGCAGATGATAATTTCCGGGATAAGTTAATGTTGAAAATACGGCAGCCCCGTTATTTTTTGAGTATTGTCGGAGGTATCCTGGTTGGCTGGCTTTTAAGTTTTCTTTTTATTTTTAACCCTTACTCCGGGCTCTGGTTCTATTTGGCCGGCAGCGTGATATTTCTTGGAGCAACTTACCTGTTTATTGTAGCAGCTGAAATTCACGGGCCTGTTTTAATCCGGGAATTGTTGGAATTTGAAGCAGGCGAGGATTTTCTGCAGTTCAAAACCTGGGATGAAAATTTCCGGGTGGAATTAAAGCAAACTAAAGGGATTGAAATAATCAAGGATCGAAAATTTAAATTCATGGGATTGTTTGGTGACTGTCAGCTGGGGCGGGTAAAAGTAGAGACCTGGAAAGGAGAAATAAATAAATTTAATCTTTTACTTGTTTTTCGAGGGAAAAAATTAGATCAGGAAAAAGAAACTTTTGAAGAACTGATAGATTATTTGGAAAACCACCTTTACTACCGGGAGCGGACCCGGGTTACGAAAAAAAGATAGGAGGAAATAAATTGGAACTGGGAATAATAGGTATGCCCAACGTGGGCAAATCAACTGTATTTAACGCCCTGACGGAAAATAATGTGCCGGCGGAAAATTATCCTTTCTGCACCGTAGATCCCAACGTGGGAGTGGTGGAAGTTCCCGATGAACGTCTCGGGAATTTAAGTGAGTGGGTTGATTCGGAGAAAACCACGGCGGCGGCGGTTCGCTTTCTCGACATAGCCGGGTTGGTTAAAAATGCCCACCGGGGCGAAGGACTCGGCAACCAGTTCCTGGAACAGATTCGCGGCGTTGATGCGGTCTGTCA